>JBILYQ010000076.1:0-8780 GCA_044377655.1 Flavobacterium sp. | reverse complement strand
CACCATGAATTCTTTTAGAATATCATTTTGGATAGTTCCAGAAAGCAATTCTGTTGGTACTCCTTGTTCTTCGGCTGCCACAATATAAAATGCCATTATTGGTAAAACAGCTCCGTTCATTGTCATGGAAACTGACATTTCTTCAAGCGGAATTTGGTCAAAAAGCACTTTCATGTCTTCAACAGAGTCTATAGCCACTCCTGCTTTTCCCACATCGCCTACAACTCGTTCATGGTCTGAATCGTATCCTCGATGTGTTGGTAAATCAAAGGCAATGGATAGCCCTTTTTGTCCCGCAGCAAGGTTGCGTCTATAAAAAGCATTACTTTCTTCAGCAGTAGAAAAACCCGCGTATTGGCGCACAGTCCATGGTCTTTTTACATACATTGTGGCATATGGTCCGCGTAGATTTGGCGCAAAGCCAGCTCCAAAACCAAGATGCTCTATTTTTTCAATATCCTCTTCAGAGTAGTTTTGTTTTACAGTGATTCCCTCGGCAGTTAAAAAATTGTCTTTGTTTTGCTGCTCTTTATCGTCATTAATATGACCATTGAGTGTTATGTTTTGGATGTTTTTTCTCATGGTTATAATTCTTGAGATAGCCTTTCTTGTTCAAACTTTTCTGCTATCCTTTTTTCAATAATTGGTGTTATCAGCGTTTTGCGAGGATTGTGCTTTAAGAAAGGATACAGTTCCAAATCCTCTTTCATGTTGTCACTTTTATTTGGATATTTATTGGTTCCCAACAACACCTCTTTTCCGCTATCAAACAATTCCTGCTCTTTTGAGGCACTTTCTGTAATTTTTCTTTGGATGTTTCCTTCAATTAATTGCGTAATGAAACCGCCATTATTTTCAATTTCTTTAAATAACAATAATGCTTTTTCGGCTAATTGTTTAGTGATACTTTCAATGTAATATGCTCCGTCTGCTGGGTTATTGACTTTGTCAAAATAGCTTTCATATTTTAAAATTAGCAATTGGTTACGGGAAATTCTATCTCCAAATTCATTGTCTTTATGATACAATGCGTCATATGGCAGGTTTGAAATCACGTTTGCCCCACCTAAAATAGCCGACATGCATTCGGTTGTAGTCCTTAACATATTTACGTTGTAATCATAGATGGTTTTGTTGCGCTTTGAAGGCGTTACAATGATGTGACAACCGAATTGATGGTTGTATTCTTTAGCTAAGGTGTTAAATAAAAGTCGCAATGCACGAAGTTTGGCTATTTCGAAGAAATAATTTGTTCCGACCGATACTTCAACTGTTATTGGCTGGTTGATAACTTTAATTCTGTTAAAATATTCATTGATATGTGCCAAAGTGAAGGCGAGTTGTTGTACCATGTTGGCACCTGCATTTTGGTATATTGAGCTATTGCAATTTAAAAATGGGGTTGTTATTTTTTGAGAAATTACATTCAATTTATCAAAGTCGTTGTCTAGGCTCTTAAACCAGTTTCCGTCTTTCACCAATTGTCCAATGGGATCATTTTGGATGTAAAACTTGGTTTTGTTTTTAATGGCATATTCCTCTAATTTGGTTACGAAATCGATTGAGAGAAATGGCAAATAAAAGTAATAATGAGTATTCTCTAATGGCAGATTAAACATCAATTTTTCAATAATCACATTTTCATTTTCTAATGTGAAACGAATGCATTCTGTACCTCGATTGAGGGTTTCAAAGGCTCTTTTATTTGATTTTTCAACATCATGAACAAAGATGTTTTGCAGGATTTTAAATTCAGATGATTTGGTATGAATGTCAAGATTTTTTACCGTTTCATCGTTATGATAAAAGGGTTTTACTTTAATTCCTTCAGGGCTTTCCCAAACTAAAGTCTCGTTATAATCGGCGCCTTTTAACTCGTATTGAATTTGTTGTTTCCATTGTTTGGAGGTCACCGTTTCGAACTCTTTGAATAAATGGTCTGCCATCTTAAAATGTTTTTATAGTGATTTTGATTTCTCATCAGGGATGCTTTCTTCCTCAAACTCGATAATATAAATATCTTCGCTGTCGCGTTTCATATAGTATTTTTCGCGAGCGTATTTTTCTATTTGGTCAGGATTTTTGAGGAGTTTGATGTTTTCTTCATCTTTTTTGATTTCCTCTTCGTAATATCTTTTATTATCTTCGAGTTCGTCCAATTCTTTATTTAAAATGCGATGTTCTAAATAAGAGTAATTATCCAGAAACACCATCCATGCTATAAAAAAAACCAGCACAATAAGGTATCTGCTACCCAAAAATTTCAGGATAGGATAGTTAGAGGTTAGTTTTTTGAGGAAACTCATTGGATTAGGTTTTTGTAAATTTACGTAATTCTTTGATTAATTACAGCTCTTACAACATCAATAGCAACAGTATTATATTTGTCGTTTGGAATTATGATATCAGCGAATGCCTTTGTGGGTTCAATAAATTGCTGATGCATTGGTTTTAGTGTGGTTTGGTATCTGTTTAACACTTCTTCCATGTCGCGTCCACGTTCTGCAATATCTCGTTTTAGTCTACGGATGAGCCTTTCGTCCGAATCGGCATGTACAAAAACCTTAACATCGAATAAATCTCTTAATTCCGGATTTGCCAAAATTAAAATTCCCTCCACAATCATCACTTTTCGTGGATGGGTGATGATAGCATCGTCAGTTCTGTTATGAGTTACAAACGAGTAAACGGGTTGTTCAATAGTTTTACCGTCTTTCAAATCTTTTAAATGTTTGACTAAAAGTTCAAAGTCGATAGCACGAGGATGATCAAAATTTATCAAAGCTCTTTCTTCAAAACTCAAATTGTTATTCTCTTTATAATAAGAATCTTGTGAAATGATACCCACTTCGGTTTGTGGCAATTCATTCATAATTTGATGAACTACGGTTGTTTTTCCGCTACCTGTTCCGCCTGCAATTCCAATAATGAGCATAAATTGTTTTGTTATTTTAGTTGTGGCAAAAATAGAAATTCTTCTTTGATTATTTTTACTGTTGGAGTAGATTTACGAATTATTCTTCATATCCCGAACCAGACTTGCAGTAATAATTGTAAATATAACAACATTTTGGAATTGCAACCTATTTTTCTGCTCACAACAGTATTCCAAAGATTTGGAATCTAGTTTGGCTAAATGCGAAAAGTAAAAGCGGAAAAATTGAGTAATAAAAAAAGTCCTTTCATGAAAATGAAAGGACTTTTTTGTCGGGGTGGCAGGATTCGAACCTGCGGCCTCCTGCTCCCAAAGCAGGCGCGATAACCGAGCTACGCTACACCCCGAAACGGCTGCAAATATAGAACTAAAATTTATTCTACAAAATGTTTTGAAGGAATAACGATGATTTATTTTAGAATAGTTTTTTCTAATTTATTTCTCAATCGCTATTTCAGTTAAAAGTTTACCTTTGCTACAAATTAAAAATAAACTTATTTTAGAATATATGTCAGATACAATCGAAAAAGTAAAATGCTTAATTATAGGTTCTGGACCTGCAGGTTATACAGCAGCAATTTATGCCGCAAGAGCCAATATGAATCCAGTTTTATATCAAGGAACACAACCAGGTGGACAACTAACTACGACAAATGAAGTAGAAAATTGGCCTGGAAATCCAGAAGGAATAACTGGACCACAAATGATGGTTGGTATTCAAGAACAGGCAAAACGTTTTGGAACTGATATTCGTGATGGTTGGGCTACAAAGGTTGATTTTTCAGGAGAAATTCATAAAGTTTGGATAAACGATTCTAAGGAAATTCACTGTGAAACCGTAATTATTTCTACTGGAGCTACGGCAAAATATTTGGGATTGCCATCAGAGCAACATTATTTGAATACGGGTGGAGGAGTGTCTGCTTGTGCCGTTTGTGATGGGTTTTTCTATAGAAACCAAGAAGTTGTGATTGTTGGAGCAGGAGATTCCGCTTGTGAAGAAGCCCATTACTTGTCAAAACTTTGTAAAAAAGTGACAATGTTGGTTAGAAGTGAAAAGTTTAGAGCTTCCAAAATCATGGAAGAGCGGGTTCGTAAAACGGAAAATATCACCATTTTAATGAACCACGATACGGTTGAAGTTCTTGGAGATGAGCAAGTAGTTACTGGAGTAAAGGCTTTAAATAAAACAACTAACGAAGTTTTTGATATTCCATCAACAGGTTTTTTCGTGGCTATAGGTCATAAACCGAATACTGATATTTTCAAGGATTATTTGACTCTTGATGAAACAGGTTACATTATTAATATTCCTGGCACTTCAAAAACTAATGTGAAAGGTGTTTTTGTAGGTGGCGATGCTGCGGACCATGTTTACAGACAAGCAATTACTGCTGCTGGAACAGGTTGTATGGCTGCTTTGGATGCTGAAAGGTATTTGGCTGCGAAAGAGTGAGATTAAAATTATTTCATCAAAAAATCCCGATTTTTATCGGGATTTTTTATTTTTATTTGCTTGGTTTTTTCATTAAAACTGCGCTTTCTGTAAAACGTTTCATTTCAATTTTTGGTTCTCCATACAAATGAATTTCAGATTTCCCTGAGGCATCAATTGTCGCTTTGGTGCTAACCATGATACTCGAATTGCTGTAAGCTTCGGTAACTATTTCTGCATTTTTGGCATTCAAATTTTTGCCTACAAAATTAGAGTTATTGTCTAGTCTTAATATTAATTCGGCCACGTCGCCTTCCACCTCAGCATTTGATTTTTCATACATGTCAAATCTCATGTCGATAGTAGCAATTAAAGCTTTTAATTGTGCACTTTTGTTTAAATCAATTCCTGTTTTTTCCGATTTTAAATTCAATTCGGTTTTGGATTTGTCATGTGCCATTAGAGTGAAAGTTTTTGTTTTTGCATTCAAATATAATTTAGAATAATCATAGGTTTTGAAAGTGATGTTGTCCAATTCCATTTCTGATAATGCAGTTACATTGGTTTCGTTTTTGGCAATGACCATTTTGAAATCATCGGTATATATGACGCGTACACTCAATTTTTTGGCGCCCGATATATCTTTTGTGGTTGATATTCTTAATGTGTTTCCTGCCGATTTGTATTCAATGAATTCATGAAGATTGTCGTCCGCTTCTATTTCAATTGCACATTCAGTTCCTTTGACTAGGAAAATTTCTAAATTATCTTCCACTTCAAGGTTTTGAAAACTTTCTACCTGTTTTTGCTCCATGGTAACAATTTTGGAGCCTTTGACTTTTTCTTTTTTTTGGGCAAATGAAATAAAGGAGCAGAAAATTAGAATGAGTGTAATTAATTTTTTCATAATACAGCATAAATAGATTTTGTCAAAAATATAAAAAAATACATCTCAATTCTCATTGGGATGTTTAAGTTATTAATTTTCTTGTGAAACACTTCCACCGGAACTTTCTTCCTTGGTTAATGTTTTTTTTGGAGAATTTTTGTAGTTTACAGAACTTCCACTCGAGGCTTTTGCATTCAAAGAAACTATTGGATTTACGCCTGTTGAACTTCCGCTTGTAGCTTCCGAAGTAACATCGTTTACCATTAATCTTTCGGCATTAATGTTACTTCCACTTGAAGAAGCTGTTGTTAATTTTAGCGCTTTTCCTTTTACTGTAATGGTACTTCCACTGGTAGATTCACAATCAACAGTGTCAATTTCAACTTCAACATCAATTTCACTTCCGCTACTTGCTCTTACTTTAATGTCAGAACCAAGAAAAATATTTTTGCCCGATACATTTGAACCGCTTGAAGTTTCTACACTAGCTATTAAAGGCATTTTTACACGAATAGTTCTAGCTTCAGCATTGTCGATATTTTCATCTGAAGTAATTATTAAGGTTCCGTTTTCTACTTTGGTAGTAATATGCTGTTGTAAATTTTCATCAGCTTCTACTTCTACAAAATAGGATTTAGATTGCTCTAATTCTACATTTAATCCACGGCTAACATCAATTTTTGTAAAATCGCCACTGATAGAGCGCTTTTCTGTTGTTACATTTCCATTTCCATCAATGCCATCACCGAAATCAAATTTTGAATTACAGGATGTAAAAAGTAAGGCCAAAACAATAGTAATCATGATTTTGGTGCAAAAAACTACAAATTTTATCATAACGTTTATTTTTTTATTATTACTCCATTTTTATCAGTCGTCAATCTTCCTGATTTTTCATTTATAATTACTTCTTCACCATTTACTTTGATTGTTGTGGTGATTATGCTGTCTGAAACTACATTTACTGTTCCGCCTTCCAAATCGTTATATTCATTTTGATCAACTGGACAGTTCAAACATTTTACTTGAGAATCTTCTACTTTGTATAAATAATCAGAAGATCCGTAGTGTAAATTGAAAAAATCATTATCCGAACTATCATAATTTTGTACACTTTCGTCCGTTTTGAATAATGTTCCTTTCGGTAAAAACAAATAGATTTCGACATTTTGATTTCTATATTTGCTCGACATTTCAGTTATCAAATAATTATCTAAAATTAACACATTTCCAACAATTTTGAAAGCATATTTAATTTTTTCTGCTCTTTTATTTGCTTCTTTGAATGATTCGCCTTCTGCCAATTTCTCAATTTGAATGTAAGGCAACAATTTATCGGTGCTTTTAATAGACAAATTCACGTTATTTGAGAAAATCACTTCATTTTTTGTTGTGTCTTGTTCAAATCTAAAATCGTCTCGTTCATTTATACTTTTCGCAAAATAATCATTGTAAACAAATTTTATTTTTAAAGTGTCTTTTGGGTTTAATTGAATGGTTTCTTTCAGAACCAATTTACCATCATAAGCTCTTTCTGTTGATTGCTGAATTCCTATTACTATTAAAGAACCAACTGCTATAATCCAAATACCTAACAAACTATATTTTATAATGCTTCCAAGTGGTTTTAAGTTGTTAACTAAAAGTTTTAACCCTAATATGAAGAAGAAAAAAAATGGAATTCCAATAGCCAAAAATGCTAGTAATCCAAATATCCATATTGGAATTTCGGTATAATTTACTGCTTCAACATATTTTTGCCAAGGTGCATTTATAAATGTTGTAGAACCAAAGGTGAATAAGCCTATAAATAAACCTGCAATGGTAATGGTTGAAAAAACCACAATTAAAGATCCTAGAATTTTAGCAAACACATTAAATATGCTCATAAAAACTTCTCCAATTCCGCTAGCAAATTTCTCCGCACCTGTTTTTACTTGGTTACCCATTTTATCATAATCGGCACTTTTAAATTTATTGGAAACGATTTCAAATTCTTCTCTTACCTTTTTTTCTATATTAGAAATAGTTACTGGTTCTCCAGTCATTTCCAATTTTTCAGATGTTGTAATGGCAGCTGGAGTGGCAATCCAAAAAACTAAATATGCTATAATTCCAGTTCCGAATCCTGCAAAAACAAATATCAAAAACATGATTTTTATCCAAACTGAGTCTATGCCAAAATAATGGCCTAATCCTGTTGCAACTCCACCAATTAAACCTCTGTCTGTGTCGCGATACAGTTTTTTTGACCTTCTGAATGGATAATAAGGTTCCGAAGGAGTTTCAGTGTAATCGTCATCAATTCTGTAATCTTCCGGTTGTCCCATCACTACAATTACTTCATCAACATCTTTATTATTGATAACCTGTTTGTCGCTTTTTTGCTTCTCTGTTAAAAGTTCTGCCACCCGCATTTCAATATCCTTCATGATTTCATCTTTTCCAGAAGAATTTGAAAGAGAGCGTTTTATGGCTTCAAAATACCGTGATAATTTTTGGTATGCATCTTCATCGATATGAAAAAATAAACCACCTATATTAATATTTACTGTTTTGTTCATGACTTTTAGTTTTTGATTGTGATGATATTTACGGCATCAGACAATTCCGTCCATGTTCCGAATAATTCGTTTAAAAATGATTTTCCTAATTCGGTTAAGCCATAATATTTTCTTGGCGGCCCCGATGTTGATTCTTCCCAACGATAATTGAGTAATCCGTCGTTTTTTAATCTTGTCAGTAGCGGATAAACCGTACCTTCTACGACAAGCAATTTAGCGTTTTTTAAAGTGTCTAATATTTCGGAAGTGTAAGCTTCTTTGTCTTTTAAGACCGATAAGATACAAAATTCCAAAACACCTTTTCGCATCTGTGCTTTTGTGTTTTCGATGTTCATGATTTTCTTTTATTTTTTTTGATTACTATTCATTTTTTGATTGATGATTTGATTGAAATTATTATTGATTTATTTAAAGAATGGAATACTTAAAGGATATTTAAATTGTTCTCCATTTGAAGTTTTTACCGAAGCATTTATTATTAATATGAACTCAACAATCTTCAAAAAGCAAAATAATAGTCCAGCAACAATTCCCAGCATAATGAGTCCTGTACTATTTCCAATGCTAAAATTTTCTGCAATAAAATGATGACTTGTATTTAAATTTTTAAAAGAGATATTTTTAAAAACACTATAAATAAAAATTGGAATAGCAATCAAACATAATGTTATTGTATATAAAAACATACTCAATTGAAAATTCAAGGTTTGTTTGCCATTATTATCTATAAATTCAGATTCATGTTTTTTGGAACTCCAAATCAAAATAGGAAATATAAAACCCCCAAACGGTATTATGTATTGTGTTAAAGTGCTCAAATGGATAAGTGTTGCAGTGATTTTTTCGTTTTTTGCGTTCATGATGATTGATTTTTTGATGATGATTAAAACTCCTTTTAAATAATACTATTTATAAGCTATTAATTTCTTATACAAAGATACAACCTAAAAAAGGTAT
>JBILYQ010000075.1:0-8875 GCA_044377655.1 Flavobacterium sp. | reverse complement strand
CCGTTTTTGGATCCATTCTAACAGGTGAGGCTAAACTATAAATTACTAAATCTATTTGACCTAGATCTTTCTTTATTAGCTCTAATGTATGTTGTTTAATTTCGTTTGAAAAGGCATCTCCGTTGATACTTTTTGCATATAAACCTTCTTTATGAGCTTCCATTTCAAAAGCTGCAGAATTGTACCAACCAGGTGAAGCCGTTTTTCCTTCAGAAGGTGGTTTTTCAAAAAAAACTCCAATTGTGGATGCTTTAGATCCAAAAGCACTTGTGATTCTAGATGCCAAACCAAAACCTGTTGAAGCTCCAATAACCAGAACTCTTTTCGCTCCCTCAATTTTGCCTTTAGATTTGATATAATCTATTTGATTTTTCACACTTTGTTCACAACCTTTTGGATGTGCTGTTGTACAAATAAATCCTCGCATTCTTGGTTCTATAATCATAAACTATGTATTAAGTTATTCGCTTTTTTTGTTATTTTTTTATCTTTTTGTATAAAACAAATGTATATTAAAAATTTAATTCAACAAGGCTTTGGCATGATTAAGCGCTGAATCTGAAATATCCTTCCCAGACAACATTTCCGCTACTTCAAAAACGCGTTCTTCGGATGATAAGAGCTTTAATTCCGAAATGGTATTTTCGCCAATCACTGTTTTAAAAACTTTATAATGTTGATGTCCTTTGGCAGCAATTTGTGGCAAATGAGTTATTGAAAAAACTTGCATTTCAGCACTCATTTCTTTCATAATTTCGCCCATTTTATTCGCAATTTCTCCAGAAACTCCAGTATCAATTTCATCAAAAATAATTGTTGGCAATTTAGAATATTGGGCTAATATTGATTTTACGGCCAACATAATTCTAGACATTTCACCTCCAGAGGCCACTTTTTTTAACAACCCAAAATCAGTTCCTTTATTAGCCGAAAACAAAAATTGAATAGTATCTTTCCCTTTTGTGTTGTAGCTTTTTGTTGGTATAATATCTAATTTAAACCGAACATTGGGCATACTTAATTGGCTTAAAATAGTTGTTAATTTATTTGATAATATTGGAACGGCATTTACTCTATTGAAACGAATGTTATCCGAAACATCATCTAAGATTTGTTCTAAATTAACCACCAACTTTTCGAGTTGAAGAATTTCATTTTCCAAATCCGAAACCAAGACAACTTTTTGCTCCAATTCATTTTGAATACTCAATAGGTCATCAATTGTTGCCACTTGATGTTTCTTTTGAAGGTTATAAATAATTTGCAATTTTTGATTAATAAAATCCAATTTTTCTGGATCATTAAAAATATTACCAGCTTGTTGATTCAATTCAGACACTATATCATCAAACTCAATTATAACGCTATTACATCGTTCAAATAGTGATTGAAATTCTGAAGAAAAACCACTATTCTTTTGAATTATACTTTTGAATTCTTTCAAACTCTGTGAAACGCCGAACTGTTCCTCATTGGCTATAGCCAAAAGTCTGTCCAAATTATCTTTTATAAACTCAACATTATTTAATGTTTCATATGTTTTTTCTAACTCTTCTTGTTCACCCGATTTAAGATTTGCGGTTTCTAATTCATCAAACAAGAAAGCGGTATAATCTTTCTCTTTTAATGTATTTGCCAGCGCGTCTTTTTTTAATTCCAATGCCGTTTTAGCTGATTTATATTTCTTTAATTCCAATTGGAATTGAGATAATAAATCATGATTATTTGCGATTGAATCAATTATTTGAAATTGGAAATTTTCTTCAGATAATTCTAATGTTTGATGCTGAGAATGTACATCTATCAAAAAATTACTTACATCTTGCAACTGTTGTAAATTAACCGGACTATCGTTTATAAACGCTCTAGATTTTCCTGATGGTGAAATTTCCCTTCTAATGATAGTTTCGTCATCATAATCGATGTCGTTGTTTTCAAAAAAAAATTGAAGATTGTATTTTGAAATTGAAAAATTAGCTTCAACTACGCATTTTTCATTTTTATTTTTCAGCGAAGTTAAATCGGCCCTTTTCCCAAGAACCAAACCTAAAGCACCTAAAAGAATTGATTTTCCAGCTCCAGTTTCTCCAGTGATTATTGAAAAACCGTTCGAAAAATTAATAGCTAATTTATCAATTAAAGCAAAATTTTCAATGGAAAGTGACGTAATCATGTTATGAATTAGAAGAAAAAGTTAGAAAGTAAAAGTACTGATTATAACTTAATAGTTGCCCACTTACTAGAATTGATTGGAGAAACTTTGTTTAATGTATCAACCAAATCTGAAATTGGTATACTTGGTCCGCCAGAGAAAATGGAAACTATTTCGTCTGCTTTAGCATCAAAGAAAACACGGATTAAAAAGGCGTTTGGGCGAACTGAATATAGTTTTGACATTAATTGTATTGTAGATACTATACTTTCCTTTGATGTTTTCAAATCTTTACTCATAGTATCTAAACCTTCTCTGTGAAATTGATAAATTGCAGTTCTGAAAGGCTCAAATGTAGTAGATAGAATATCGCTTATTAAAAAATATCGATTCTGGTTTCCATCCGTTTGGCTCCAACCTTTGTAACCACTTTGCTGTGAAACGTTTGTTATCTCTTGGGCAATTTGGTACCATTCATTTCCTCCTTTTAAAGAATATGAATCTGCATCAAAACCAATAATCATATAGCTATAAAAAGCAAGAACTGAAACCAAATTAGAATCAAAACTATTTGGGTTAAAAATCAGATTCTCAAATTCAATGTATCTAAAACCGAAATCCTTATCATTAAAATTAAAGATTGGCGAACTATATGTTGAATTAAAAATTGGTCTCGACGATTGCACTTGAATGGTAGCGGAAAACTGGTTCGAATCGTATGAATTCACGTTGATTACCATAGAACAATTAATACGCTCATTTTGTTTATAAACATCACCTGTCCAATCCGTTTTGTTTACGAACTCGTTGATAGCATTTTCCAAAGATTTGAAAATTTGAGTATTGGCATTGGTAACTTTGTCGGCATTGACTTGGACCGTGCAATTTAATTGTTGCGCTTGCGCATATCCAAAAAATAAGACGAAAAGTAAATTAACTATTTTTTTCATAATGAACTATTACTTTGTTTAGAATATCATCAGCAACTGATTCTTTTGATTTCAATGGCATTGATTGTATGGTAAATTCTTTATCAATAAAAGTGATTTTATTAGTTACTGTTCCAAAACCAGCTCCCTCATCTTGCAATGAATTTAAAACTATCAAATCTAAGTTTTTTTTCTGAATTTTAAGCTTTGCATTTTCAATTTCATTTTCTGTCTCCAAAGCAAAGCCTATCAAAAATTGATTCTTCTTTATTTCGCCCAAAGATGCCAATATGTCTTTGGTCTTTTCCAATTCAATAGTAAACGCCGTATCTGATTTTTTTATTTTTTGTCCCGCAACTTGTTTGGGTTTATAGTCAGCCACTGCTGCAGCACAAATTGCAACATCTACATCATAAAAAATCTCATGACATGCCTCATACATTTCTTGTGCCGAAGTAACTCGAATGATTTTTATTTGTGTGCTTTCTATCTGTTGATGTGTTGGTCCTGAAACCAATATTACCGATGCACCAAAACTTGCTGCACTTTTAGCAATATCAAATCCCATTTTTCCTGAGGAATGATTGCCTATAAATCTAACTGGGTCAATGGCTTCATAAGTTGGCCCAGCTGTGATTAATATTTTTTTACCTCGTAGTGGCAATTTACTTTCTAAGTCATTTTCTATAAATGCAACGATATTTTCAGGTTCTGCCATTCTACCTTCTCCAGATAATCCACTGGCCAATTCACCCGTTTCTGCTGGAATCAAAATAGTTCCAAATTGCTTCAAAGCATTGAAACTTGCAATAGTTGACGGATGTTTGTACATGTCCAAATCCATTGCCGGTGCAAAATAAACAGGACACTTTGCCGATAAATAAGTTGCAATTAATAAGTTGTCACAATTCCCATTTGCCATTTTTGACAACGTATTGGCTGTTGCTGGAGCAATAATCATCATATCAGCCCAAAGACCTAAATCTACATGATTGTTCCATTGAGAATTATCGCCTTCTTCGTTATAAAAGGAGGAATAGACAGGGTTTTTTGAGAGTGTGGATAATGTAAGTGGTGTTACAAAATCCTTAGAAGCAGGTGTCATTATCACTTGGACATGTGCACCTGCTTTTATAAATAATCTAACTAATGAAGCAGTTTTATACGCGGCTATTCCACCAGAAACTCCTAGTATTATTTTTTTACCGCTTAAAACAGACATCGTAATTAGTCTTTAGTAGTATCTCTGTAATAAATTTTATCATCCATCCATTCTTGAACGGCTAATGCATGAGGTTTTGGCAATTTTTCATAGAATTTTGAAACTTCAATTTGTTCTTTGTTTTCAAAAATTTCTTCTAAACTGTCGTTATAGGTAGCAAACTCCTCTAATTTTTCAGTCAATTCTTTTTTAATTTCAGAATTGATTTGGTTTGCTCTTTTAGCCATAATTGTTATTGCTTCATAAACATTGCCAGTACGCTCTTCAATTTCACTTTTATTATAAGTAATTGTGTTTACTGGTGCATTCGTCTTTTTTAAATCCATGACTTTTATTTATTTAGAAAATTGTTTTAAATCGTTTTCAATTCGAGCTAACATAACATCTGCTTTCTCTTTGTATTCAGTTTTAGCATTAAATTTTACTAAAGTAGCATAAGCTCCTTTTGCAGTATTTAGTCGCTCTTCCATTTTATTTTGAATGCTATTTATTGCCAATTTGTATAAAGAATCATATTTATAAAACAAAGCTGCTTCTTTATAAGGTGTACCTGGAAATTCTAAAATAAAATTATCCATGGCAATAATGGCCGCATTGTAATCTCTATTGTATTCACCAACAGTATTGTATTGTTTAGCGTTTTCAAAAGCTTTTTTCTCTAATTTCTCTCTCAAAGACTTAACAATTGCGTTGGCATCTGGCAGATAAAGTGACTCTGGAAAAATATCAATAAAAGATTGTAGTTTGTCAATTGCCTTATAAGTATCAGTTTGATCTAGACTGTATACAGGTGATAAATTCGCGAAACACTTTGCTCCTAAAAATGATGATTCTTCTATTTTTTCGCTTTTAGGGTAACTAGATACAAAAGATTCGAATTGGTAGCCAGCAAGATAAAACTGATTTGTTTTGTACAATGCCTGTGAATACATGTAAAACATCTTCTCTGCTTGTGGTTTTCCTTTATATGATGGAGCAATTTGCTCAAATAAACGAATTGCCTTAGAATGTTTTCCAGCTTCGTATAATTTTGTTGCTTGTTCAAATTTAACTGCTACATCTTCAGATTTCAACGCTTTTTGGTATTCGTTACAAGACGAAAACACAACAATCAATGCAATAATGGCTAAAAATTTCTTCATTTTTTTGTTTGTTCGGTTGATTTTAAGCACTTTTTCATGTCTAAAAAACCAACTGCAAATTTAGTTATTAATTAGAGAATACAAAAATATTTTTTTGGAATAAAAAAAACTAAGATTTAGCTACTTTATTGGTGAATTCATGTAGCCTATTTGCCAATTCGTCATTAACGCTCACTAGCGGTAAACGCACCGTATTCTCAGACAATCCTAATGATTTTAGGACTTCTTTAATTCCAGCAGGATTACCTTGTTCAAAAATCATATCTATAGAATCGGCTAAAAAATAATGCATCTCATAGGCTTGATCTACTTTTTTATTCAATCCAAGATGAACCATTTCTGAAAATTGTTTTGGAAAACCTTCTCCAATTACAGAAATAACACCCGAACCACCTGCCAAAATCATTGGCAATGTAATCATATCATCGCCAGAAATGACTAGGAAATCATCGGGTTTGTTTTGAATCAATTTCATTGCTTGAATAATATC
Organism: Flavobacterium sp.; assembly: GCA_044377655.1. GTDB lineage: Bacteria > Bacteroidota > Bacteroidia > Flavobacteriales > Flavobacteriaceae > Flavobacterium. Next base: position 2,940 of record JBILYQ010000075.1, on the reverse strand, counting down.
ACCTGCGGCTTCTTTTATGGCAACAATATTTTTAAAATCGTTTGCCAATCTTATCACCGTTGAGGGCAAAACATTACTTGCTGTTCTTCCTGGTACATTATATAAAATTATTGGAATTGGAGAAGCTTCTGCAATGGCTTTAAAATGTTGATAAATGCCTTCCTGAGTTGGTTTATTATAATATGGAGAAACAGAAAGAATGGCAACAAATGCTGACAAATCTTTGTTTTTCAATTCATTAACTATTGCATAAGTGTTATTTCCACCAACACCTAGAACTAGTGGAAGTCTTTGATTATTGGCCGTTACGATTGTTTTAATTACCAATTCTTTTTCTTCTTCCGACAAAGTGGCTGTCTCTGCAGTCGTTCCTAAAACAACCAAATAATCAATCCCGTTATCAATCTGAAAATTAACAATTCTTACTAGCGCATCTACATCTATCGAAAAATCTTTTTTGAAAGGGGTAATCAAAGCAACTCCAGTCCCTATTAATGATTGCATATTATATTTTGTTAAGTATTTTTAAATATTTAAATAATTCTTCTGTGAAAACTTTATAATTCTCTGCATTTATATCAATCATAAAATGATTGATTCTTTTATCAATAACCGAAAATCCAACTTTAAAACTTGCTTTTGACAAATGGGATACTAGTAATAAAATTGGTTTTTCAGTATCATAATAATTAATCAGTAAGTCAAACGGGGTAGCAATAAAATCATTAATTTCTTTTTTATCTATTGTGGCCAACCAAGTAATATCTGTATTGCTAAATACTGGATAATCAAAAATTTCATTTTTTTTGATTTTATTTTTGAAAACTAAAATCTTAATATCATTTTGATTAATCCCATTATAAATTAACTCTTTAACCAAAGCTTCTTTTTCATAAAAGTAAGTTTCGTCAAAGATAATTCCTACGGTTTTTATAACTTTATCAGAAGTTGATTGGTAAACATTTGATATACTTTTCTTAACTATTTTTTTCGTTGCTAAATCCTTGAAGTAATTTAAAAACATGGTACTTTTACTTGAATTACAAATCTATTAAAATTAGGCTCAAATCAGATGGTAAATCTAAAAAACTATAACGTTGTATTGAAACATTTTGTTTTATTCTTAACATTTATTTTTGCAATTTCTTGTGGAAGACAACACTATAGGGTAACTAAAATTACAGGAAAAGAAATTTCAATTACAAATGAAAATTCGGAAAATACTGAAATTGAAAACTTTATAAAACCATATCGCGTTTCTATTGATAAGGATTTGGGTGCCATATTGGCTATTGCTCCGCAGACAATTGATAAAACTGGAGAATGGCAAAGTCCGATGGGGGTTTTTCTTTCTGACATTACGATTGAAAAATCAAATAAAATCTTCCAATCACGCGAAAAAAAATCGATTGACATTTGTTTACTAAACCATGGTGGCATTCGTTCCACTATTACCAAAGGAGATGTAACCGCTAGAACTGCTTATGAAGTGATGCCATTTGAAAACAGAGCGATTGTTATAGCATTAAAAGGGGAACAAATTGAAGAAATGGCTAATTATATAATCAAAGAAAAAAAACCACATCCTTTGTCTGGAATGTCTTTTTTAATTGATACAAATAATGTTGCCAAAAACATTTTGGTGCAAGGAAAAATCTTGGAAAAAGAAAAAATTTATTATGTTGTAACTTCTGATTATTTGTCAAACGGTGGAGATAATATGGTATTCTTTAAAAAAGGATTAGAAAAATTTGATTTGGATTACAAACTAAGAAATATCATTATTGATTATTTTAAGGATGTAGATATCATTGATGTCAAAATGGATGTGAGAATATCTAAAGAGTAATTCTCAAAAAGCGAAAACTAAAAGAATATTCAAATTTAGCATACAATGAAAAGAAGAGATTTTATCCAAAAAACTGCAGCAAGCTCGGCTTTATTAGGTCTTGGAGGGTTGTCGTTAAGTAGTTTTACAACAACTGATAGTAAACATTTAACGGTACTACATACCAACGACGTTCATAGTTATATTGATCCATTTCCTGCTAACCATCCTAAAAACCCAAACTTAGGAGGAGTTGCAAGACGGGCTGCATTGATTGAAAATATTCGAAAAGAAAATCCAAATGTTTTGTTGCTTGATGCTGGCGATATTTTTCAAGGAACACCCTATTTTAATTATTATGGTGGCGAATTGGAGTTTAAATTAATGAGCATGATGCAATATGATTTGGCTACAATAGGTAATCATGATTTTGATAATGGCATTGACGGATTATATTCTCAATTACCAAATGCCAAATTTGAGTTTGTTTCTGCAAATTACGATTTCAAAAATACAATTATGGATGGCCATGTGAAACCTTATAAAATTTTCAATAAAGCGGGTATAAAAGTTGGTGTTTTTGGATTGGGAATTGAATTAGAAGGTTTGGTTGACAAGAAAAATAGTAAAGAAACATTTTATTCTAATCCACTAGAAAAAGCACAAGACATGTCGAGAATTTTAAAATATGAAAAAAAGTGTGATTTAGTGATCTGTCTTTCGCACCTTGGTTATAAATATAAAGAGGAACCTAACAAAATTTGCGACACTAAATTGGCCACATTAACAAAAGATATCGACTTAATTATAGGCGGTCATACACATACTTTTTTAGATAAGCCTACAGTTCTAAAAAATCTAGATGATAAGGAAGTTCTTGTCAATCAAGTGGGATGTTATGGCATTAATTTGGGCAGAATTGATTTTTATTTTGATAATGCAAAAACAAAATCCTCAAAAGGCAAATCAATTATTGTTTGAGTTTTCAGCTTCAATTACATATCTATAGTACGAATAAAATGCTAACGAGTTAAAAGTCATCACTACTGGTCTTAAAAAAGTGATATATTCTTGATTTAAAAAGTACCGCTCTATAAAGACTATAAATTGTA
>JBILYQ010000074.1:0-8880 GCA_044377655.1 Flavobacterium sp. | reverse complement strand
ATGTAAATAATTTTTATATGAAAAAATTTTTGTCCCTTATCTTAGTTGCCGTTGCGCTTTCGTCATGTCAGGAAGATGTTAAATTTAACAGCCCTGCATTACAAGGTCTAAAAGACAATGTTCTTTGGAGAGCGAATGATGTTAGAGCTTATATTTCCTCAAACGGACAACTTTCAATTGTTGGGTTAACGGAATACGAAGAATTGGTTTTAAATACAAATAGTACTAATGTAGGAACGTATAATTTAGGATCGACAATTCAAAATAATAATGCGACCTACACTTCGGATTTTAACGACAACACACTTGTTTATTCAACGATTTCTTCTCCAGGTCCGGTTGCAGACATTAATTTGCCATTGATAAACGCAGGTTCCGGTTATTTGAGTGCTACTTCAGTTGCTACAGCAACAACTGGTTCAGGCACAGGATTGAAAGTTAATGTAGCTGCTAGTGGCACAGGAGCTGTTACAAGATTAACAATTTCTGCTCGCGGTAACGGTTATTCACCAGGAGATATAATTACAGTTGTTGGAGGTAATTCAAATTGTAGGTTTAGAGTTTCTATTTATGGAGAGGTTAAAATCACTGAATTTGATGATATAAACATGACCGTTTCTGGTTCTTTTAAATTTGACGCAAGAAATGTTGACGACAATCCATTAGGCGGCCCAATTTTAAATTATCAATATGGTGCTTTTTATAAGGTGTCTGTTTTTCCAAGTGAATAATTTAGTACAGTAATTGTATTCCGTTTTAGTTAAAAATATAATAAAGTGTTATTTTTAACGGTATTACATTTTATTTAGCATATCTTTGTCTTCAAATTTTAAAAATAAAATATGAATATTTTTGTTGGAAGTCTTCCGTTCAGTATTGACGAAGCAGATTTAAGAGAGTCTTTTGAAGTGTATGGAGCTGTTAGTTCTGTAAAAATTATCACTGATAAATTTACAGGTAGAAGTAAAGGTTTCGGTTTCGTTGAAATGGAAAATGACGAAGAAGCTGAAAAAGCTATAAATGAGTTAAATGGTGCTTCTGTTGACGGTCGTGCTATTGTTGTAAACAAATCAGAACCAAAACCTGAAGGAGAAAGAAGATCTTTCAATAACAACAACCGTTCAGGCGGAAGTGGTGGTGGTTATGGTGGCGGAAGTGGTGGAAACAGTCGCGGTGGTGGAAGCTACGGTGGTGGTGGAAACAGAGACGCTAATGGTGGAGGAAATAGAGGAAGATACTAGTTATATCCTTTTATATAAATTTAACCACGCTTTATGCGTGGTTTTTTTTTGTTAATAACTAAAATTGATTGATAGCTTCTGAAAATGTATTTTTGAGGAGTTAGAATTTCTTCAAAAAGGCTCTTATGTACTTAATTTTCGATACCGAAACCACTGGATTGCCAAAGCGTTGGGATGCACCAATAACGGATATAAATAACTGGCCTCGTTGTGTTCAAATTGCATGGCAATTACACGATGAAATGGGTAAACTTATTGAACATCAAGATTATTTGGTTAAACCCGAGGGTTTTAATATACCTTATGATGCCGAAAGAATTCATGGAATTTCTACCGAATTGGCAGATAATGAAGGAGTTTTTTTAGCGGAAGTTTTAGAAAAATTCAATATTGCATTATCTAAAACTAAATTTATCGTCGGACAAAATCTTGGTTTTGATATAAATATCATGGGATGTGAATTCCATCGGTTAGGGATAGAAAGTCCAATGTCTGCCATGCCAATTTTGGATACATGTACTGAAGTAACTGCTACTTTACTGAAATTGCCAGGCGGAAGAGGAGGGAAATTTAAACTACCTACACTAACCGAACTACATCAATACCTTTTTAATGTGCCTTTTGGTGAGGCGCATAATGCAACTGCAGACGTTGAAGCAACAACACGTTGTTTTTTTGAATTAATTCGTAATGAGGTTTTTACTAAAAAAGAGCTTGAAGTTGAACAAGAATATTTTGAGGATTTCCAACTTAAAAATCCTAGACAAATCCAGCTTATTGGATTAAAACACATCAACCTAAAAGAAGCCTCTGATAAAATTCGTCAACAGCTAGGTGGTAAAAAAACGGAGACTGTCTCTAAAGAATTTAATTCAGCTAGTAAACAATTATTATCTGATGCAGAGTTCGTGCATTTGCACAATCACACCCAATTTTCCGTTTTGCAGTCCACAATTAGCGTTGCTTCTTTGGTAAAAGCCGCTGCGCTCCAAAAAATGCCTGCAGTTGCTATCACAGATCATGCAAATTTGATGGGTGCATTTCATTTTGTTAGAGACGTTCTTAATCACAATAAAACAGCTGAATCCAAAAATAAATATTCTTTTGAGAAAGGCGAGGAACCAACTGAGGTTGTGATGAAGCCCATTGTAGGTTGCGAATTCTTTGTTTGCGAAGATCACAAAGATAAGTCAAGAAAAGACAACGGATATCAGATTGTCTTTTTAGCAAAAACAAAAAAGGGGTATCATAATTTAGCTAAGATGTCTTCGATTGCTTATACGGAGGGATCTTATTATGTTCCAAGAATCGATAAAAAAATCATTCAACAATATAAAGATGATATCATTGTTTTGTCTGGTAATCTATATGGAGAAATTCCAAGTAAGATATTAAATCTCGGAGAAAATCAAGCAGAAGAATCTTTGCTTTGGTGGAAAAAGGAATTTGGCGAAGACTTGTATATTGAAGTCATGCGTCATAATCAAGAAGATGAAAACCGTGTTAATGAGGGGTTGATTTCATTGGCTCAAAAACACGATGTTAAAATAATTGCAACCAATAATATATTTTACATAGACAAAGAAAACGCGAATGCTCACGATATTTTGCTTTGTGTCCGCGATGGTGAAAAGCAAACAACACCAATTGGTCGTGGTCGAGGATATCGCTTTGGATTGCCCAATCAGGAGTATTATTTCAAGTCGGGAGACGAAATGAAAAAACTCTTCAACGATTTGCCTGATGCAATTTCGAATATTCAAGAGATTGTGGATAAAATTGAGATTTACAATTTGGCTCGTGAAGTGTTGCTTCCCAAATTCGAAATTCCGCAAGAGTTTTTGGTTGTGGAAGATGAGACGAATGAAGGTAAACGTGGAGAAAATAAATTTTTGAAACATTTGACTTTTGAAGGTGCCAAAAAGCGCTATGCTGAAATTACAGATGAAATTCAAGAACGATTAGATTTTGAGTTGCTCACAATAGAGAATTCAGGATATCCCGGATACTTTTTGATTGTTCAGGATTTTATCGCCGAAGCACGGAAAATGGGCGTTTCTGTCGGACCAGGTCGTGGTTCTGCGGCGGGTTCTGTAGTGGCGTATTGTTTAGGAATTACCAATATCGACCCATTAATGTACAATTTGCTTTTTGAGCGTTTCCTAAATCCAGACAGGGTTTCATTGCCCGATATCGATATCGATTTTGATGACGAAGGGCGAAGCAAAGTGATGGATTATGTTATACAAAAATATGGTTCCAAACAAGTAGCGCAAATTATTACTTATGGAACAATGGCAGCGAAATCTGCTATTCGAGATACAGCCAGAGTTTTGGATTTACCACTTTTTGAAGCTGATAAAATAGCTAAATTATTACCGAATTTAATTCCGTCAAAATGGAGTTTGGCACGTTTTTTAAGAGAAGCAGAAGGCGAAATAAAGAAAATTCTACGTCCAGAAGATTTTGAAAAAATCAAGGAATTAATTGGGATTTCTAACGCAGATGATTTGAGCGCAGAAACCATTCAGCAAGCACAAATTCTCGAAGGAAACCTAAGAAATACTGGGATTCACGCTTGCGGTGTAATTATTACACCAAGCGATATTACCAATTTCGTCCCAGTGGCAACCGCAAAAGATTCTGACTTATATGTTACTCAATTTGATAACTCAGTTGTAGAAAGTGCCGGTTTATTAAAAATGGATTTTTTAGGATTGAAAACCCTAACATTGATAAAAGACACCGTCAAATTAGTAAAATATAGAACGGGAAAAGATATCAATCCAGATGAATTTCCAATCGATGATTTAAAGACATACGAGCTTTTTCAACGCGGAGAAACCGTTGGTATCTTCCAATACGAAAGTGCTGGAATGCAGAAATACATGAAGGAATTGAAGCCAACAGTTTTCAATGATTTGATTGCCATGAATGCCTTGTATCGTCCTGGACCAATTGCTTATATTCCAAGTTTTATTCGTAGAAAAAACGGCGAAGAGGCAATAGAATATGACCTTGATGCCTGCGAGGATTTATTGAAAGACACTTATGGTATTACGGTTTATCAGGAACAAGTTATGCTTTTGTCACAAAAATTAGCTGATTTTTCCAAAGGAGATGCCGATGTTTTGCGAAAAGCGATGGGGAAAAAACAACGAGATGTTTTGGATAAAATGAAACCAAAATTCATTGCGCAAGCTGCAGTAAAAGGCCACGCCGAAGACAAACTGGAAAAAATTTGGAAAGATTGGGAAGCCTTCGCGGAATATGCTTTTAACAAATCACACTCAACATGTTATGCTTGGATTGCGTATCAAACAGCTTATTTAAAAGCAAATTATCCAGCAGAATATATGGCGGCAGTTTTGTCCAATAATATGAGCGATATTAAACAAGTTTCCTTCTTCATGGAGGAGTGTAAGCGAATGGGATTGAAGGTTTTGGGACCAGATGTAAATGAAAGTTTCTATAAATTCACTGTAAATGACGATTATGCAGTTCGTTTTGGAATGGGAGCTGTAAAAGGGGTAGGAAATGCTGCGGTTCAAACAATTGTTGACAATAGAAAAGACGGAAAATATAGATCTATTTTTGATTTAGCCAAGAGAATAGATTTGCGTTCGGCTAACAAAAAAGCATTTGAAAGTTTGGCTTTTGCTGGAGGTTTCGATTCCTTTGCTGGAGTGACCAGAGCGCAATATTTTCATGATGACGGAGACGGAATTACTTTTTATGAAAAAGCCATGAAGTATGGCGCTAAATTTCAAGAAAACGAAAACTCATCGCAAGTAAGTTTATTTGGCGAAAGCAGTGATGTTCAAATTGCCGAGCCAATAGTTCCTCCATGCGAGGATTGGAGTACAATGGAGAAACTGGCAAAGGAGAAAGAAGTTGTTGGAATTTACATTTCGGGACATCCTTTGGACGATTTTCGATTTGAAATGAAATATTTTTGTAATTCAAAACTCGACTCACTCAAGGATTTGAATTTGCATTTGAATAAAAATCTTAATTTTGGAGGTATTATTACCAACGTTCAACACCGAATTGCAAAAAATGGTAAAGGTTGGGCTTTATTTACCTTTGAAGGTTATGATGAGAGTTATGAGTTCAAGATTTTTGGAGAAGAATATATGAAAAATCGTCATTATCTTATTCCGAATAGTTTTACATACATTAAAATTTCGGTAAAAGAAGGTTGGGCCGATAGAGAAACTGGAAAAAAAGGAGATCCTAGATTGCAGTTTTCAGATTTTAAAATGCTTCAAGATGTGTTTGATAATTTCGCAAAAAAAATAAATATTTTATTAGATATAAATGATTTAAGTGTTGAATTAATGTCAAAACTTAATAGTATTTTTCAAGAAAACAAAGGAAATAATACCGTAACTTTTGATGTTTTAGAATTAGAAAAAATAAAACTGCAAGTTCAAATGGCTCCAGAAACTATCAAATTTGAAGAAAAGCAGGAAGCAGTTTTGTTTGATGTTTCCTTATCGGAGGAAGAAGTAGTATTTACTGAAGAAATTCCAGAAGATAGCGAGCCAATTTTAGTTGATTTAATACAAGAAGTAGAAGAAACACGAGTAATAACAAAATTAGAAATGCCAAGCAGAAAACTAAAAATTAAAATTTCTAATGAATTATTGCAAGAATTAGTGAAATTGCAGATCAATTTCAAACTTAATTAAGTATCAATTCTAATAATGACCTGATAGTCAGAACTTATTTTTATAATTTATCGAATACAAATTAAATACTTACTTTTGCATAACAATTAAAATTAAATAAAATAAAACAATATGGCATTAGCAATAACAGATGCAACTTTTGACGAAGTGGTATTAAAGTCGGATAAACCAGTAGTAGTAGATTTTTGGGCAGCTTGGTGTGGTCCTTGTAGAATGGTTGGTCCTGTAATTGACGAAGTAGCAACAGAATATGAGGGGAAAGCCGTAGTAGGAAAAGTTGATGTAGACGCAAATCAAGAATTTGCCGCAAAATATGGTGTACGTAACATTCCAACGGTTCTAATCTTTCAGAATGGAGAAGTAGTAGGTCGTCAAGTCGGCGTTTCTCCTAAAAAAACCTACACCGATGCAATTGATGCATTGTTGTAAAAGAAATAGAAAATCAAATAAAAACGGTTTGGCGAAAGTCAAGCCTTTTTTATTTCAATAAAAAACCGTTTTCAAATCATCGAAATTTCGAAATTTTCAAATTATCTTTGACACCCACCTTGATGGCGAACAGAAGAAATACAATATGAAGATAGAAGAACAAAAAGAACTCATATCAGGATTTAAGCACCTCGAACTTTTAGCCAATCAAGTGGTTGAAGGGTTTATCTCTGGAATGCATAAAAGTCCGTTTCATGGATTTTCAGCTGAATTTGCAGAACATAAAGTTTACAATTCTGGAGAAAGCACCAAACATATCGATTGGAAATTATTTGCTAAAACAGATAGATTGTACACCAAAAAATACGAAGAAGAAACAAACCTTCGTTGCCACATTATAATTGATAATTCGTCATCGATGCATTATCCAAAACTAAAAAAAGACGAACTTTTTTTTCATAATAAAATTGGATTTTCAGTTTTAGCCTCGGCGGTTCTAATGAATTTACTAAAGAAACAACGGGATGCAGTTGGGTTAAGTGTTTATTCAGATAAATATGAATATTATGCACCCGAAAAGGGAAGTGACCGCCATCATAGAATGATATTGAATACTTTGGAGAGTTTGTTGGAAAATCCTAAAGAAACTAAAAGTACAGATACAGTTACGTTTTTACACCAAATTGCGGAGAAAATTCACCGCCGTTCTATGATTGTGCTTTTTACAGACATGTTTCAAAATGGCAACCAAGAATTGCTTTTTAATGCTTTGCAGCATTTGAAACACAACAAGCATAAAGTGGTAGTTTTTCATGTGATAGATAAAAAAACAGAAGTTAATTTCAATTTTGACAATGCGCCTCGAAAGTTTATTGATGTTGAAACCGGTGAAGAAATAAATATTTTTGCCGATAATATCAAAGAAGAATACGAGAAAAAAGTGAACGATTACTTCAAAACATTAGCATTAACATGTGCTCAGAATAAAATAAAGTTTGTTCCAGTGGCTGTTGATGAAAGTTTCGAAAAGATTTTAACCACATACCTTGTTGAGAAACAAATGTTTGGATAATAAGGTGTTATTAGTGGTGATTTTTTTAAAAAAAATAGTTGCAGATGTCAAAAACGGTTGTATATTTGCAACCGCAATAACGCAGAGGTTTGGTAGTTCAGTTGGTTAGAATACATGCCTGTCACGCATGGGGTCGCGGGTTCGAGTCCCGTCCAGACCGCGAAATTGGGGAAAGCACTTTGGAAACAAAGTGCTTTTTTGCCCAAAAAAGCATTTAAAATAGTTGTGTTGTTTCGTCACGTTGAAAGACGTGGCACGGTTTAGTAGTTAGACCAATGAAAAGCTTTCCATGTTTTTGAATTTATTTCAAAACCTACGGATGGCTTTTTTGCTTTTATAGGGTTTGGAAAAAAGCTTATGTTGTTCAAAATTTGTATATTGCAATGCTTTTTATAAAAAAAAGTAAGCAGATCAACCAAAATAACAAACTTTATGAAAAAACTATTACTACTTCTTACTTTGTTTTTTTCAACTGTCACACTGTTTGCACAAGCTAATAATCAAGTTTCTGATTTGGTTCAATGTAGTTCAAGCGATTTCGCTCAGTTTGATTTAACCACAAACACATCATTGGCGTTGGCCAATTTAAACCCAAATGATTTCATTGTTACGTATCATGAAAGTCAAGTTGATGCAACTGTTGGATTCAATTCAATTGCAAATAGTAATTCGTATAATAATATTGCCAATCCACAGATGGTATTTATTAGAATAGTCAATATTGCAAGTAGTGAAGTGGTTATTAAAGTGTTTACTATTACTGTAAATATAAATCCATTTGTTCCTACAATTAGCTATACCGCCTGCGACGATGATAATGATGGATTAACTTTTATTGATTTAGGTTCCGTTTCTGAACAAGTTTGGCAAAATTCACAAGGTAATCCAAACACGCTTACTGTTTTGTTTTATCAAACGATGACGGATGCTCAAATGGGAACAAATCCAATAAGTGAACCTTATTTTAATATAATTCCTTTTCAAGAAACAATTTATGCCAACACAACCGACATGACTTCAGGTTGTTCCACGGTTTCTGAAGTTAATTTACTAGTTGTGAACTGCTCAACATCTTGTCCGCCACCAAGTTCATTAACTACTTTTAACACAACACAAACCTCGGTTAGTCTTAATTGGATAAGTTCTGGCTTTACTTCGCAATCCTCAATTTATATAACTCCTTCCGGGAGTCCAGCACCAACGGATTCTGAAACCGTTTTTTATGCTCAAGAAAGTCCTTATGTATTGGTTGGCTTAAATTGTGGCACTTCATATGATGTTTATGTTAGAACATTTTGTAATTCTGCTAATTTAAGCACTTGGGTTCAGACTACCTTTTCTACAATGGCTTGTACAATTCAAGCTGGTCAACCTGTGAATTTGAATTCGTGTGTGGAAAGTGGTCAAGCATGTTTTAATTTACAAGATAATGATATGCTTATTT
>JBILYQ010000306.1:0-2941 GCA_044377655.1 Flavobacterium sp. | reverse complement strand
GGTTTAATGGTTTATCCAATAGAGAAAAATTCAATTGTGAATCAATCAAGGCGTCCAATTTCCTTAAATCTATCGTTGCAAGCAGACGGTAGTTACATTGCTGAAAAGGTCATGGCCTACGGAAAAATTGGTTTCGGTTTCTCTGGCGTCGATTTTGACAATGTCTCTTGGAATGTAAATGGTGTTTATAAAGTGCAAACTTTTTTGAACGGCAAAACTTTTTTTGGCTATCATTTTGACACTTTCTCTTTTGACGAAACGAAGTATATCAATGCCTTAATTGATTACGAAAGATATAAAATAATGGGGCAAAAGATTCAAAAATTATTTATGAATAAGCCTTATCCATTGAGTATAATCCAATCCACTTCTGAGTATGGAATAATTTCCGTCACTTCAAATATCACTCAAATATTTCGTATCGAACTTTCTGATTTTAATGAAAATACAACCAAAATTTCTGTTCCTATTCAATATTCTGCACTTGCTCCGAAATTAAATGAAGCGCCAATCGTTTCTAACTATTTTGTAAAATCCCAAAAAGACAATATATTTTCAAAAGAAAATGTGACTGTAACAATACCAGCGAATACTTTTTTAGAAGATTTTTATATGGATTTTGAAGTTAAAAATGGAATTCTTCAGCTTCATAAAGATGTTGCCCCGGCGTTTTCCAATTTTTCGATAACTTTTGAAGATTCTGTAGCAACCGAAAAAGAACGTGAAAAAATGTTTATCGCTTCCATAAACGGAAAAAAAATTTACTGCCTTACAACAAAAAGATATAAAAACACGTTTACTGCTTATACTAAATATTTAGGTCAATATACGTTGATGAAAGATACAATTGGCCCCGAGATTCAAATTTCCAAAAACATTGAAGGTAATTGGATTAGTAGGCAAAACGAATTACGAATAACTATTTCAGATGATCTTTCTGGAGTTAAAACATATAAGGGTTCTCTCAACGGGAAATGGATTTTATTAGAATATGAGAGTAAAACGAATAAATTAACCCATAGTTTTGCCGATGGAATTGTTTCTGAAGGCAAAAATGAATTACAAGTTGAAGTCACTGATAATGTTGGAAATTCTACTATCTTTGAAACGCATTTTTTTAGAAGTCAAAAACCATAATTTAAGCCATTTGAAAACAAAATATCCGATTTATACGCTCCTTTTTTTTGTACTAAGTTTAGCCTCGTGGGCTCAGAATCAAACAGCTAGAGTAAAAGGAATTGTTTTAGACGAAAACAGTAAACCAGTCGAAAATGTAAATGTTAGTTATCAAACAAAATCAGCAGCAACCAACGCTAATGGTTTCTATCAACTGACAATACCAGCCAACCAAAAAATTGTTTTGGTATTTACTCATGTAACTTTAAAAAGTATCACAGCAACGGTGCAATTAAAAACTAATGAGGATTTTGAATTTAACGTAGTAATGAATGATAAAGCCGAACAATTAAGTGATGTGATTATTACTAATTACAGAAAACGTGTTCAAGGAATTACAACCATTGCGCCCGAGGTTATCAGAAAAATTCCTGGCGCCAACGCTGGAGTTGAAAATATTTTGAAATCATTTGCAGGGGTCAATTCTAATAATGAACTAAGCACACAATATGCAGTTCGTGGAGGAAATTACGATGAAAATCTGGTTTATGTAAATGAAATTGAAGTCTATCGTCCGTTTTTAATTCGTTCGGGTCAACAAGAAGGGTTGAGTTTTACTAATACAGATTTGGTTCAAAATGTAGATTTTTCGGCAGGTGGATTTCAAGCCAAATATGGCGATAAATTATCCTCGGTTTTGGATATTACCTATCGCAAACCAACAAAATTTGCCACCTCGGCCGAAGCTAGTTTTCTTGGTGGTAGCCTTTCTGCTGAAGCCGTTTCCAAAAATCAAAAATGGTCTGCAATTACAGGAATTCGTTATAGAGATAACTCACTTTTGGTGAACAGTCAGGAAACACAAACCAATTTTAGACCCACATTTGCCGATGTGCAAACCAATGTTAATTACAACGCTTCGACCAAATGGCAATGGAGTTTCTTAGGGAATATTTCGCAAAATAAATATAATTATCAACCACTAACCCGCCAAACTAATTTTGGAACTATCGACGAACCCATTGCCTTGCAGGTTTATTATGATGGACAAGAAAAAGACAAATACCAAACGTATTTTGGGGCCATAAAATCTAACTTTATTGTCAATGAAAACACTACTTTAAAATTCATAGCCTCGGCATATCATACCCAAGAGCAAGAGTATTTTGATATTTTTGCAGCCTATTTTTTGGGAGATGTTGATACCAATATAGGTTCGGAGACTGTTGGAGAAGTTACTTTTAGTCGTGGCATTGGAACCCAATTGAATCATGCCCGAAACGATTTAGATGCTTTAATTATCAATACAGAAATTAAAGGAAATCATAATTTTAATAAAAAACACATTTTCGAATGGGGAATAAAATATACTCGCGAAAATATTCGAGACAGAATTGTAGAATGGGAAGTGATTGATTCAGCGGGATTCTCGCTCAATCCACCAAATTTGAATTTGCCGTCAAATAATCAACCCTACAATCCATATACTGGACCTTTAGTGCCATTTAAAAATGTTAGAGCTACGAATTTTGTGGATATCAACAGATTTTCGGGCTATACACAATGGAGTTTCAAGGATAAATTAGGCGAAAATGAGGTTTGGGTGAATGTTGGAGTTCGTGCACACAACTGGAAAGTTACTGGCGATGAGATTTCTAATGGAAAAAACCAAACAGTGTTTAGCCCAAGAGCACAGTTTGCCATAAAACCAGATTGGGATAAAGACATGTTGTTCAGATTATCGGTTGGATATTATCACCAACCACCTTTTTATCGCGAATTGCGAGATGAGGATGGCGTTGTTAATCCCAATGTGAAAGCACAG
>JBILYQ010000307.1:0-2941 GCA_044377655.1 Flavobacterium sp. | reverse complement strand
GCATTTACAGTAGTGTTTTCTGTGTTTCTAAATAGTGTATTTGAAGAAATGCTAGTTTCTTTAATAAATTTTCGTTGACTATTGTTAAAAGAAATTGTTCCTCCCGTAGTGGAGCCTCTTACAAAAAAGCCTTGTGCCACTGGGATGTATCTTCCAGGTGTTTTGGCGCTAGATCCTAATCCGCTTATTCCTGCAGGTGCAATCGGTGGCGTTCCTCCTGTCAAATTCAATGTAGCATAACCACCTTGGTAATCCGAAAGGGTATGTGTTATATTTGTACTATAATGTTCCCAAAAATAGAGTGTCCCAGTTATGGAATTATTTTCATCTTCTCCATTTGCTATAATAAATGCATTAGAGTCTAAAGCAGAAGCAAAGGGATTTCCAGTTAGATTTGAATAATTGGCTGCTATACTAGAAAGTACTGTTCCGTTGTTAGGTTTACCCACAAATGTAAGATTTTGTTTTGCCGTTAAAGCATTACTTCCTTTTAAAGTAAAACCTTCGGATGCAAGTAGTATTCCGTTTTGTCCAACCGATGCCCAATTTGCATAAATATTACTTAAGTTTTGGAATTTAAAAATCCAGTAGCTACTCAAGGTTATTGGGGTTGTAGCAGTACTATTTAATCCACTAGTCCATTGAATGTTTTTAATGTCATTAGGATCCGTACCGTCTTTTAAAACATTGGCAACAGTAAAAGGATAATTGTTTGCAATGGTATTTATTCCGCCAACAGGTGATGCCCAATAATTGTAATTGTATTTGTTAGTTTGTCCTTTTTGGTCTCTCTCTATGTAACCGGAGCTAGTTGGGTCTAATTCACTATTAACTGTTTGAAGTAATTGTGATTCTCCCACCAAATCAATTTTCCCATTTAACTTCAAATACCAATCATTTTGTAGCTTGGTGTCATTTTCCATTACTACTTTTATGCCTGTGTCAACAATCATCCCTAAATCGATATTGTTAGACGTTTCGTTAATATTATGTTTTACATTTACAATTGACCAATCGTAATCCATCACATCCATTCCACGAATATCTTTTGAAGGACTATTGATTGCGGTTGCAAAATTACCTACTCGTTCTGTGACAAAGGGTAATGGAGCTTCTTGGGTATAGATGTTTTTAATATTGTATGTTTTCATACCACTGCCAACATCAACAGTTGAGGTTGTTAAATTATCGATGATATCATTTTTATAAACGTCCATTCTGTAATATCTTAATAGCTTTACAAAAGGCAGTGATTCTATGTTTACAGGAATGGTCATTCCTCTTACTTGAGAACTCGTGTTTTTAATTTCTTGATACACCATTTTTTGCAATTGAGAAGTTGTCAAAGCAACATTGAAAACGCGTAACTCATCGACTTTACCTTTTAAAAATTTAGAAGAAGCAATAGGGTCTTTACCTATGGTAAGTA
Source organism: Flavobacterium sp. (assembly GCA_044377655.1). Lineage (GTDB taxonomy): Bacteria > Bacteroidota > Bacteroidia > Flavobacteriales > Flavobacteriaceae > Flavobacterium. The sequence goes on along the minus strand of JBILYQ010000307.1, from coordinate 1,512 downwards.
ATGATGGATCTATGCCAATACTTCCAGAAATTGAAGTGCTGTCTATTGAATTTCCATTTAAAAATAATTTTAGCATTGAGTTGGCACTGTCATACACTGCAGCAACATGGTACCATTGCGAAGTGTTAAGAGGAGTATTGTGTGTAAGTGTTGTTCCATTGGCCTTTACTTCCAGTTTTTTGTCTGTGGTAATTCGTAGTTGGAATTTATCTTGACCAAATATTACCCCTTCATTATCAAAACCATCGTTCAAGTCAATCCAACCCATGATGGATGCGTTTGCTAAACCTCCTAATATGGAAGTTTCCTGCGCATAGTCATTTCTTCCATCAAAATTTATTAATAATTTTTTATTTAAATCTCTTGGAGAACCAAAGTAACTTGTATTTGTGTCAAAGGTGTCGATAATTCCATCTTTGTCTAAATCAGTTGTGCTATCAATTACCCCATTGTTATCCACATCCAAATTTGAATAAAGTGTTGTTAAAATATCATACACACCAGTAGAATTTATATTTAAATAATTTGAATTAACAGCTCCCAATGTATTTAAAGGCAAAGATTTGCCCACATTTCCATATCCAACTAGAGCGTCAAACGGCAATAATATTCCGTCACTATCCGTATCGGTACCATCTCCTACACCATCCCCGTTTATGTCGCCATCTCCATTTAAGATACCCGCTTCGTCAATATCAAATATAGCATCGTTATCAGAATCTAAATCAAGGTAATTTGGTACGGTATCACCATCAAAATTTTTAGCTAAGTTCGAAACGTAATAAGCCTCAGGAGTATCATGCCATCCATTTAGATTATCATCAACCCAGCTGTCAGAGAGATCCATTCTGTCTTTTCCGTTGCTGAACCAAGCCCACCCATCTTCTACGATATCTCCAATTCCGTCATTGTCTGAATCTAAATCAGACATATCAGCAATACCATCTAGGTCGCTATCGGCAGGAATGCCTAAGGTAATTTTTTCTTCAATAGTATCGGGTATGCCATCATTGTCATCATCGAAGTCATCATCATTAAAAATCCCATCGCCATCACTATCAATTAAGACAATAGCACTTTTTATTGGTTTCTTTAAATCGATTGTGTTTAATGGCGTTACAGAAGTTGTTTTAGAAAAACTAATAAAAGTTAAAAATAATACAAAAAACACTGCAGTCTTATAATCCAATTTGTATTGTAAGAAAGGTTTTTTTAATTGCTCCAAACGGATTTTAAAATTCCTAATTAAAGCAATAAATAAAATAATTTTCAAATTTGATGAGATAAACTCAACTGAAAAATTTTTTTTAAGTAGTGTTGTTTTCATAATATTCATTTTTTAGTTTTTAATATAAATTCAAAAAATGCGTAAAGGAGATTTAAAAATTTTAGTCTCTATTTCTACATTACAGAACAAAACTAAAAATTAGTTGTCTAATAAAAAAATTTATTATCGATAAAATGCCTAAATTATCGATGAAATACACTTTATGCATAAAATATAAAATAAAA
>JBILYQ010000305.1:0-2959 GCA_044377655.1 Flavobacterium sp. | reverse complement strand
TCCTGCTCGCCATCCTTTTTCTTGCTCACCTCCAAAAATCATGGGTTGTAATACCATACCTTTTTTAACAAAAGCAAAACCAACACCTTTTGGTCCGTGGAATTTGTGTGCGCTAGCCACCAAAAAGTCAACGGGAAGTTCCTGTAAATTTATTTCCGTTTTTCCAACGGATTGCACGCTATCGCAATGAAATAAGGCATTGTTTTTGGAGCAAATGGCGCAAATTCGGTTGACATCGCTAATTACTCCCGTTTCATTATTGACATGCATCAACGAAACCAAACTTTTTTCTTCTTGCATCAATAGCCGTTCCAAATGAATGTAATCCAAAGACCCGTTTGGCAAAACGGCAACATAATCCACTTGGATTGCATGAGATTTTTGCAACGCCAAAATGGTATGAAGCGTGGCATGATGTTCCACCTTACTAGTAATGATTCGCTGAACGCCAAAATCTTTGACGGCGCTATTCAATATCCAGTTGGTTGCCTCCGTGGCAGTCGAAGTGAAAATAATCTCTTGGGCATTGCAATGCAATAGCTTAGCGATTGATTTTCTAGAAGTTTCCAAAATCACTTTAGCGCTTCGACCGTAACTATGGGTAGAAGACGGGTTTCCAAAATCTTCCTGCATCACAAGCACCATCTCATCAATTACTTCTTGGCGCAGTGCAGTTGTAGCTGCATTATCGAGATAAATCCTTTTCATGATGCAAATATAAAATTAGAAGTGCTAAATAAAATACAAATAACTTATTAATGGCATAAAAAACATATTTTTGTGACAAAATTTAGAACAATGAAACGATTTTTAGGTTTAATTAGCTTGTTATTTTTCATTAACGCATGCGACGATGGTGATTTAATTGTAGAAACAATTGATTTTGAAAGTATTACTGCAACTAAATGTGATACGAAAGATATAATTTACAAACTAAAAGATACTGAAATACTCCTTTTGCAAATCCCAGACGAGACGTTTCTGGAAAATGAAACATTGGAAGATGAGCCGATTGAAATAGAAATTACTGCCACAACAAATTTAATTTACAGACTTTATAACGGCCAAGTGAGTGCTGATAACATTTGCTTACTCGTTCCTGATGCCACACCAAATGTGATTGAAGAATGGGTTACTACTTCGGGAACTATCCAAATTACGACAACAGCTATAAAAACAACCGATGCAGAGACAAATGCCACAAAAATAACAGGTTATAAGCATTTTATTGTTTTGAAAAATGTTATTTTCCAAAAACCAGGAGGTAATCAGACGTATGATTCGTTTACTTTTGGCAATTACAACACCACTGTAAGTCCGCTTGCCTTTGGGTTTGACGAAGAAGAAGTGACAAAAAGCACTTGTGATAACAGAATATTTAGTTTCAGTGGCGGAGAAGCTTTTATTTTAGATGTTGATAATTTTGATTCTCTTTTTGCTAACGTACAAACCACAACACCAAGAAAAGCTACCATTAGCGGCACAAAAAAATTGACCTACAAATTGTTTAGCGGAACTGTTAACAATGCTTTTTTCTGTGCCTCACCAACGCCAAGTCTGCCAGCTTTATCCCAAGAATGGAATGCGGTAGACGGCGTTGAAGACATAAGCGGTGAGATAGAAGTAACAACTACTTCTAACGGTCCAAATACTTATCGACATACCGTTCGATTTAAAAAAGTAACAATGAAAAAAGGAAATACCAGTTTTTATTTGGGTGACGATATACTCTATGGGAGTTTCGATACCACATTGTAAACACTAACAATTTTATACAAAAACACCAGAAAGTACTCCTGGTGTTTTTTTTTATTTTGTATTTTGCTTGAAATATACTTCGGTGGCGCCGAGTCCATATTTTTGATAATTGGCATCCTGAAAGGAAATCATATCATAACGTCCTAACATAAAATCGAGCTCTGATTTTAAAACTCCTTCGCCAACACCGTGTATAAAAACAATCTTTGGAATTCTGTTTCTAATTGCAAATTCAACATGTCGCTTGGCTGTTTCCGATTGCAAAGTCAATATATCATAATTGCTCATTCCTCTGAAGTTTTTGACTAGTTTTTCGATGTGTAAATCAAACTCTGGAACAGGATTTTCATGCTTATATTTTTTTTCTTTTACAAAACTTCGCGGTTTTGGCAATTCTTTTTCCTTAATAATTTGATTTAAATTAAAACTTCCGCTGTTTGTATTTAAATCATTGGTATTATTGATTTTAATCAACTCATTGACAAAATATGTCATCAAAAAACCATCTGTGGTTTCAATTACTACTTCCTTATTTTTAACCTCAAGAACAATTCCATCTACGGCCTCGTCCAATACTGAAACCTTATCCCCTTTTGCTATCATCATCTTCTGATTTATCTTGGTGTTTGCTTGGTGTTTTTGCGCTCAGTTTCATCATCCCATACATAAAAATTACGATGGCAACAATCTGAATATAGCTATTGGACGGAGTCTTGCTTTGCTCATAAATGGCAACAAAAACTGCGATAAACATTATTGGCAATAACAATTTTTTCATAAACTTATTTTAAGTATCCAAAAATAAGAAACTTTAGTCATTTGGGTTTAGTTTGGTAATTTATTTGTAAAATTGTTATCAAATTTATTATTTCAATGGAAGAATACTTATTGCCTTGTATGAACAAATCCCTTTTCGGTCTTGATTGCATGGGATGCGGAATCCAACGCGCGTTGCTATTGCTTTTTAAAGGCGAATTCACAGCTGCGTTCTATATGTTTCCTGCTGTGTATACTACAATCTTGTTTTGCCTATTTATTGCGTTGCAATTCATCCATAAAAATAGCAATTATCATAAAATAATCATTGGTTTGGCAATTTGTAACGCCGTTATTATGATAATTTCTTATTTTTACAAAATAACCAATTATTAAAAAACTTTATTTTATGGAAAATCAAAAATTACCAAATGCCACAGCTGTC
>JBILYQ010000303.1:0-2961 GCA_044377655.1 Flavobacterium sp. | reverse complement strand
GTAAGAATCAATGTAGTCGGATTGTTTTTATAAAAAATTTAATATTCGTTTAGGTCTAAATTTATTATATTCGCAGAAATTATAATCAAACCATGAAAAAAACCTACTTAATAACGCTATTATTTTCGATATCCATCGCATTTGCCCAAAATGACGATGTGGCTTCGGAGAAATTGAGGGATTCTGAAATGAGAGCTGCTTCAAGCCTAATGAGTCTGGTGGTGAATCCAAATACTCTTAACTATGACGTGACTTACCACGAATTGAGATATACCGTTGACCCGGCCGTCTATTTTATCACTGGCGAGGTCTCAACAACATTCACTGCGCTTGAAAACATGTCGTCCATCACCTTTGATCTTGCAAACGAAATGGTGGTCACTTCGGTTACCAAAAACGGAATTCCGCTAAATTTTACAGAAAGTGGCAACAACGAATTGGTCATCACATTGCCCGCCTTGCAAACGGCAGGAACTTCTGCAACCGTAAAAATAAACTATTCTGGCGTTCCACCTGTAAACGGTTTTGAATCTTTTGCAGCAGAAACACATAACAATACGCCTGTTTTGTGGACTCTCTCTGAACCTTTTGGCGCCAGAGATTGGTGGCCTTGTAAACAAGATTTAAACGATAAAATTGAATCAATAGATGTTTATATTACCGCACCAGCAATATACACCAGCGTTTCGAATGGGCTGGAAATCAACCAAACCACTTCTGGAAATAATAAAACAACACACTTTCACCACGGATATCCTATTCCTGCCTACTTGATTGCTATCGCCGTGACAGATTACCAAGTGTTTACGCAACAAGCCGGTAGTGCACCCAATACCTTTCCAATTGTAAATTACCTTTATCCTGAGAGTTATGACGCTAATGTTACTTTATTAGCGCAAACGCCTATCATCATGAACGTCTTTGAAACGTTGTTCGAAACCTATCCTTTTCATAACGAAAAATATGGTCATGCCCAGTTTGGTTGGGGTGGCGGAATGGAACACACAACAGTCTCTTTCATGGGCGCCTTTAACCGCAGTTTGATAGCACACGAATTGGCACACCAATGGTTTGGAGATAAAATTACTTGTGGCACTTGGAAAGACATTTGGTTGAATGAAGGTTTTGCCGAATATTTAAGTGGATTGGTAGTGGAAAATTTAGACGGCAACGCAAGTTTCACCTCTTGGAAAAACAGTAAAATCAACAGTATCACATCTCAAACGTCTGGAAATCTTTATTTGACCGATGACCAAGCAACTGATGTAAACCGAATTTTCAGTAGCCGATTAACCTATAATAAAGGATCTATGGTGGTCAATATGCTCCGATTCAAACTAGGAGACGCGGTTTTCTTTCAAGGGATGAAAAACTACTTAGCCGATCCTAATTTGGCTTTCAAATATGCCGTGACTCCACAATTACAAGAACATTTAGAAATCGTTTCCGGACAAAACTTAACTGAGTTTTTTAATGACTGGGTGTATAAACAAGGCTATCCAACTTACTCAATAACGGGTCAAAATTGGGGAACAGGTCAGGCGAAAATAACAGTTAATCAATCCCAATCTCACTTCAGTGTTACGTATTTCGAAATGCCGTTACCTATCAGATTTACAGGAAGTGGCGGACAAACACACGACGTCATTGTCAATAACACCGTGAATGGAGAGGTATTCATTGTTGCGGTTCCTTTTACAATTACAGGAGTGATATTTGACCCAAATAAAAACATCATCTCCAAAAATAATACGGCTGCATTAGGAAATGAAGCCTTTGAAATGAACAAAGCCATTGTCTTATTTCCAAACCCAAGTTCGGATGTCGTGCGAATTCAAATGCCAAGTACGTTGACACTAGAAAGAATAGTTGTGTTCAACAATTTGGGCCAAATCGTCTTGGATCAAAACACCTCGGAAATCTCGGTGAAAAATTTGGCAACTGGAGTTCACTTCGTCCAAATTGAAACCTCAGAAGGAACATTTCACAAGAAATTCATGAAGAATTAATAAAATCCTATCTATAGAATTTATTGAAAGGCCTTGATTTTTGAAACCATCAAGGCTATTACCAATCCAAAAACGCCTATAAAGGCAAATGAAAAGCGCAAACTCGACAATTCTGCGATGTATCCGATTATCGGCGGACCCATTAAAAAACCAAGAAAACTGACACTCGAGACTATCGTTAACGCTTCGCCAGGTGGCACCGTGGGATTCTTACCTGCAATGCTGTAAACCGTCGGCACAATGGTAGAAACCCCCAATCCTACAAGCATAAAAGCTATCGTTGACGGGATGATAAATGGAAAAAAGACTGCGGTGAATAGCCCAACAGAAATCATCACGCCGCTAATTTGCATTACTTGTTTTCTTCCAAACTTGCGAATCAATCCGTCGCCAAGAAATCTTCCGCTTGCCATCATAATCATGAAAGAAGTATAACCCAAAATCACCAAAGGGCCAGGTGCTTTCACAACTTCTTTAAAATAAACACCGCTCCAATCAAACATCACTCCTTCGCTTGCCATGCAACAAAATCCTATAACGCCCAGCCATAGCAAAGCGCTATCTGGTTTAGTGAATAATTTTTTCTTTGCTGTTTTGATACTCTCTTTGGCTTTTATCAAATAGTTGTAATTGAAAGCCATCAGCAACACTACAAGTATGGAAACGATTAAAAAGTGATGGTAGGGCGAAAGTTCAAAGGCCAACATTCCCAAACCTACCAAAGCGCCCGTAAATCCAGCAAAACTCCACATGCCGTGAAAAGACGACATAATGGTTTTCTTAAAAAGCACTTCGGTGTAAACGCCTTGGGTGTTGACCGCAATATTGGCCAAATTTCCAAAAATACCAAAAACAAATAATCCTAAAGACAGTTGCCATGCCTGAGATGCCAATCCAAGATTAGTCAAGCTAAAAGCATAAAAAACGAGCGATAGTAGCAGAATTCGGTGGC
>JBILYQ010000304.1:0-2961 GCA_044377655.1 Flavobacterium sp. | reverse complement strand
GCTAGATTTTGAGTTGAAAAAATAAATTGCGTTGAAAAATAATCCTTTTTTTGTTTTTTTATTGCTGTTGACAACCATCAGCTACAGCCAAGCCGTTCGCAAATATTCTAATGAATTTATGAATATCGGCGTTGATGCTGCTGCTTTGGGTATGTCAAATGCTATGGTGGCTTCGACAGGCGATGTCAATTCTGGCTATTGGAATCCAGCCGGAATTTTAGACATTGAGGACCGTGAAGTGGCATTAATGCATGCTAGCTATTTTGCAAATATTGCTCAATATGATTATGCTGGCTTTGCAACAAAAATAGATGACAGAAGTGCATGGGGAATTTCTCTAATCCGCTTTGGAGTTGATGATATTTTGAATACTACACAATTAATAGATAGCCAGGGAAACATTGATTATAATAGAATTAGTTTGTTTTCAACAGCAGATTATGGTTTGACATTTTCTTATGGGAGAAAAATGCAAATTCCTGGTTTTCAATATGGGGTAAATGCCAAAGTAATTAGAAGAATTATTGGAGAATTTGCTAATTCTTGGGGATTTGGCTTTGATTTTGGGTTGCAATTTGAACGCAATAATTGGCAATTTGGGATGATGCTTAGAGATATTACAACGACATATAATGTTTGGAACATCGATGAAGATGAATACGACAAAATAAAAGATGCTGTTGAAGGGCAGAATCAGGAATTACCAGAAAGTACAGAAATTACCTTGCCAAAAGCACAATTTGGTTTAGCCAAAAAATTTGAATTTCATTACGATTATACTCTTTTAGCAGCTGTAAACTTAAACATGCAATTTGCAAGAACCAATGACATTATTGCTTCAGATGCTGTAAGTGTTGATCCTGCATTAGGTTTCGAATTTGGCTATACCGATTTGGTTTTTCTAAGAGCTGGAGTTGGTAATTTTCAAAACGTGACACAACTCGATGGCTCCACAAAAGTAGGTTTCCAGCCCAATATTGGTCTAGGATTTAAATACAAAGGTATTCAAGTAGACTATGCATTAACAGATTTAGGCGACCAAAGTGCGGCTTTATATTCCAATATATTCTCTGTAAAGGTAGATTTAGGAATTTTTAGATAAATGAAAAAATATCAAAATTAAATGTTTAGAAATAAAATTACACTAGTTTTTCTACTGGTTTTGATTATTAAAAGCACTGCTTTTTATAGCCAAATGTCACTTTCCGAAAACACTACTGTCAGCGTATTGACTTGCGATAAAGGTGACGAACTCTATTCCATTTTTGGGCATACAGCATTCCGAATTAAAGACGACACTAATAGCTTGGATGTGGTTTACAATTATGGGATGTTTGATTTCAGAACTGAAAATTTCTATTTGAAATTTATCAAAGGAGATTTACAATATTTCGTTGCCGCTTATTCCTTTAATGAGTTTTTCTATCAATATAATATTGAAAATCGCTCCATTTACGAACAAGAATTGCGCCTTTCTGCTGCTCAAAAACAACAATTATTTGATGACTTAAATGCTACTTTGTTCTCGGACAAAAAATATTATACCTATAAATTTATTGATCGAAATTGCACCACCAAAGTAATGGACGATATCAATAAAATGGTAGGTCAAAATTGCGTAAAAAGAACCACTGATTTGGATAAAACATATAGAGAAATTTTATACCCGTATGTTGAAAACCATTTTTATGAAAACCTAGGCATCAACATCATCTTTGGAAAAAAAGTGGACCAATTGGGCAAAAAACTCTTTCTCCCAAAGGAATTGATGGAAAGTCTGAAAACGGCAAAACTAGATAACATCTTGTTGGCAAAGAAATCAAAAATACTATTTGACGCAACAAAAATACCTTCTCCAATTTCGATTTGGAATAATTTTTACACTTTTTCGACTATTTTTATGGTACTACTAGCCAGTAGAAAAAAATGGATATACTTATCGTTATTAGGAATTTTTGGAATAATGGGAATCTTTTTATCACTGGTTGGATTGTATTCCTATCATGAAGAAGTAGCTTATAACTACAATGTCTTATTATTCAATCCTATACTATTGCTCTTGCTTTATTTTTATTGGAAAAAGAAATTTAGATGGATTAATTACCTTAGCTTCATTAATATGATTTTTCTAGGCGTGTATAGTATTGTTTTTATAAATAAGCCAAATCTAATGATGTTTTCGCCAATGATTGTAAGTAGTGCGCTGATTCTATTTTACTTCAACCGTTGGAGTAAGTCGAAATTAAAACAGAATTAATTATTGTCCGCGATAAAATAAAACCGTACTAAAGGTTTTGAACATGATATTTATATCTAAAAAAATACTTCGGTGTTTGATATAATATAAATCATATTGTAATTTAATCAAACTGTCATCAATAGTTTCTCCATAAGTATAATTAACTTGTGCCCAACCCGTTAATCCAGGCTTAATGACATGTCTAGTTTCATAAAAAGGCATCACTTCTGCAATTTCTTTTACAAAAACGGGACGCTCTGGTCTTGGTCCGATTACCGCCATTTGTCCTTTTAGAATATTGATAAATTGTGGAAATTCATCAATGCGCGACTTTCTTAAAAACTTTCCGAAAGGGGTAATTCGAGAGTCATTTAGAGTGGCGAAAACGGCTCCGTTTTTCTCTGCATTTTTGACCATCGTTCTAAATTTAATAATCTGAAAAGGAGTTCCATTTTTCCCAATTCTCTCCTGATAATAGAACAATTTACCTTTATTTCCAATAAAATTCCCGATTAAAATTAATGGCAACAAGGCAATTCCTATACTCAATCCAATAAATGATAGGGCAACTTCTGAAATTCTAGCAATTAAAAGGTATAAGTGATTTTGATTGCTTCTGCTAAACGGAAAATACCTGTAAAAATCTCTTGAAACATACTGAACAGGGATACGTTGCGTGATGTTTTCATAGACTTGGGTGTATTCGCGAATTATATATCCAT
>JBILYQ010000073.1:0-8959 GCA_044377655.1 Flavobacterium sp. | reverse complement strand
TATTTTCAAGAAAATCCAAATTGCCTTTGTGAACCAAAATATCCAGTGTGTTGGCTCTTTCCAAAACGGCAGCTTGCACAATCCCAATTGGCAACGCTGTAGGAACATCTTTCATGGAATGAACCGCAATGTCAACTTGACCATTTATCATGGCGATGTCGAGGGTTTTTGTAAAAATTCCGGTGATTCCGAGTTCGTAAAGTGGCTTGTCGAGAAGGATATCACCTTCGGATTTAACGGCAATAATTTCTGTTTTACACCCTAAATCGTTGAGTTTTTTTTCGACGGTATGGGCTTGCCAAAGTGCGAGTTCACTATCGCGAGTTCCAATTCTAATTGTTTTTTTTGAAGTCATTAAACCTTTTTCTTTTTTTAAACCATTAAGACATTAAGGTTTTTTAAATTTAATTATGATAACTTAATCCCATACTTTTCTTCAGCTATGGAGGTGGTTACTTTTGGAGTTGCGAAACCAATTTGGAATACTTTTTCTATCCATTCAATGCTTTCATCCACCGAAGTATTTTCGTCTTTCAGGTGATTGGCAAAGTGATTGGTGATTTTCTGGATGATTCTGTTGCTGATTAATTCGGCTTGTTCTTCATCGAAATTAGATAATTTTTTTCGTTGAAAGTTCAATTCGTTATGTTTAATATCGTTCAGTTTTGCTTTCAAAGCATGGATTGTTGGCGCATATTTTCGGCCGTTCATCCAAGTGTTGAATTCAAATTTTATGTCTTCAATAATGGCTTCGGCGGCAGGAATGTGTTGCTTTCTGCGTTCCAAAGTATCGTCTGTCATTTGTGATAAATGATCCATGTGAATTAAAGTAACATTATCCAAGTCCAAAACATTTTCATGAACGTTTTTTGGAATGGATAAATCCAAAATCAACAACGGTTTTTTCAAGTTCAAAATTGCCTTATCAATTGTTGGGTTTTGTGCGCCAGTGGCAACAACTACAACATCGGCTTTTTGTAATTCCAAGTGTAAATCGGCATAATCTTTTACGATTAAATTCAATTTTCCGGCTAATTTTTCGGCTTTGTTTTTGGTGCGATTTATTAATGTAATTTGCTCGTTTTTGGTGTGTTTCACCAAATTCTCGCACGTATTTCTTCCTATTTTCCCGGTTCCAAAAAGCAGAATATTTTTGTTGCCAATATTTTCAACGTTTTTGATGATGTATTGCACGGATGCAAAAGAAACTGACGTTGCTCCCGAACTGATTTCAGTTTCGTTTTTGATTTTTTTGCTTGCCTGAATTACCAAATTAATAAGTCGGTCCAAGAAAGTATTGACCAATCCAAAAGATTTAGAATCGTTGAAACTTGTTTTCAGTTGACTGATAATTTCAAAATCTCCAAGAATTTGACTGTCTAAACCTGTTCCAACACGAAACATGTGATTAACCGCATCTTGGTTTTTATAAACAAAACCCACTTTTTGAAACTCTTCCACTGTTCCGCGACTATTTTCGCAAATTAACTTTATCAATTGAAAAGGATGTTCAGCAAAGCCGTAGATTTCGGTTCTATTGCAAGTGGAAGTAACAATTAAACTTTCTATATTCTCTTGTTTGGCTTGCAGCAGTAAATCCGATTTGGCTGCTAAGTCCAAACTGAATTTTCCTCTGATTTCTGCATCCGCCTTTTTGTAACTCAATCCAACGACGTAGAAATATTGTGGTTTTAATAAATTGTTGCTTTCCATATTTGGCTTTTCATAAAAGTTAAACAAAATTATTATTATGCTATCGATAAAAGTAACGCTAGAAGGACTATTTGCATCGCTATGCGATTTTTTGTCCCAAAATAACTCAATCAATATATTTTCTATTAAATTTGCAGTGAAATCAAGTGTTTTGAAATTCTCTATATAGAACTATTCTAAATAAGTTTTTTGTTTGACTTCAAAATAATGTATAAAAAAACATCGCTATGAGTTCTCAAGAAATAGTAAAAATAGAAGAAGATTTTGTTTTAATACGCTTTCAAAATGACAGTTCGGAAACGGTGCGTTTTGAAAAACATATTAATCAAGGATTGATTCAATTTCATTTTGGCATAAAGGGAAAGGCTAAATTCATCTTTAATCAAGGAAACTATGCTTTGGAATTGCGCGAAGAGAAATCGTATTTATTTTATAATCCTCAAAAAGAATTGCCCATAAATTTAGAATTAGCAGCTAATTCTTGGGTGATTTCGGTAATTGTTTCCATCAAAAAATTTCACAGTCTTTTCTCTTCCGAGGCGGATTACATCCCTTTTTTAAGCGAGGAAAACAAGGACAAAAAGTATTACACCGAAGGCGACATCAGTCCGTCGATGGCAATTGTTTTGAGCCAATTGTTTCATTACAACCTCAATCCATCTATCAAAAACTTATATTATAAAGGAAAAGGATACGAACTGTTGAGTTTGTATTTCAATCGTTCTGAAGATCCAGATGCCGAGCAATGTCCATTTTTAATTGATGAGGAAAATGTTTTGAAAATCAGAAAAGCCAAAGAATTTATCATCGCCAATATGGCCGAGCCACCGGGTTTACAAGAGCTTGCCGACGAAGTAGGTTTGAATTTGAAGAAATTAAAGATGGGTTTCAAACAAATTTATGGCGACACGGTTTATGGCTTTCTATTCGATTATAAGATGGATTATGCCCGAAAATTATTGGACAGCGGTTCGTATAATGTAAATGAAGTTGGATTGAAAATTGGCTACAGCACCGGAAGTCATTTTATTGCGGCATTCAAAAAGAAATTTGCGACCACGCCAAAAAAATACTTGATGTCGATTAATCCAAATTCATAATAGCATCGATTTCAGATATCAAACAATCAATAAAAAATTGTTAATCAAATAAGTAAAAAAAGAAGTTTAATTACTTTTATAAAAAATTAAAATTGAGATTCCCATTCTTCGGACACATGAGTTTTTTTTACTCGAATTGGCGAAGCAATGACAAAAAACAAAACTATGAAAGGAGTATTATTAGTAAATCTTGGTTCGCCAGAAAGCCCAACACCGAAAGACGTAAAGCCCTATTTAGATGAATTTTTAATGGATAAATACGTTATTGACGTTCCTTATTTATTGCGGGCTTTATTAGTTCGTGGTATTATTTTACAAACTCGTCCAAAGAAATCGGCAGCAGCGTATGCTAAAATTTGGTGGGAAGAAGGTTCCCCACTTGTGGTGATTTCGGAAAGAATGCAGAAAAAAGTTCAGTCGCAAACTTCCATTCCTGTTTCGCTAGCGATGCGTTATGGGAAAATGTCCATCATGAAAGGATTACAGGAATTGCACGATAAAGGAATTGACGAAGTGTTGCTTTTTCCTTTGTATCCTCAGCATGCGATGGCTTCCACAACGACCATTTTGGAATTGGCAGAAGAATTGCGCAAAAAACATTTTCCGGAAATGAAATTCACGATTGTTCCTGCTTTTTACAACAAGCCAGGTTATATCAAAGCGCTTTCGAATTCCATCAAAAAACATTTGGACACTTTTGAATACGATCATTTGTTGTTTTCATACCACGGAATTCCAGAACGTCATATTCGAAAAACGGACATTACAAAATCACATTGCAAAATAGACGGTTCGTGCTGCAATACGCCATCGCCGGCACATGAATTTTGCTATCGTCATCAATGTTATGAAACTACAAAACAAGTGGTAAAAGCGTTAGGAATTCCAGAAGGAAAATACAGCCAGACTTTCCAATCAAGATTGGCTGGCGATAAATGGTTAACGCCTTACACCGATGTTGAAGTGAACAAAATGCCCGAAAAAGGAATTAAAAAATTGGCGGTTGTCACTCCTGCTTTCGTCTCGGATTGTCTAGAAACTTTGGAGGAAATTGCCATGGAGGCTAGTCATGAATTCAAAGAACATGGCGGCGAGGAATTCATGGCCATTCCATGTATGAATGACGGTGATGAATGGTGCAAAACCGTTGCCGATTGGATTAAAGATTGGGCAAAATAATAGCCTTAAAAAAGAAATTTTATTGCCATGAATAACTCGAATTTGTACGAACTAATTAATTACTGTAAATTCGTTTCATTCGTGGCAACTTTTTAAAAAATATGGAATATTACAATTACATAAAATCACTACACCTCATCTTTGTTATCACATGGTTTGCAGGACTTTTTTATATTGTTCGTTTGTTTGTTTACCAAATTGAAGCTAACGACAAACTTTCTCCAGAAAAGGAAATTTTGCAAAATCAATATAAAATCATGACGTACCGTTTGTGGTATATTATTACTTGGCCAAGTGCCGTTTTAGCAACTTTGTTTGCAATTTGGTTGTTACTTTTAATGCCCGATTGGTTGCAAATGCCTTGGATGCATGTCAAACTAGGATTTGTTGTATTGCTAATTGGATACCAATTAAAATGCCATCAAATTTACAATCAGTTACAAAGAAACGAAGTAAAATACAGTTCTAACTTCATGAGAATATGGAACGAAGGCGCCACAATTATTCTGTTTGCCGTAGTCTTTCTTGTAATTTTAAAAAATGCTTTCAACTGGATTTATGGCGTTGTTGGTATTTTTCTTTTTTCGATACTTATCATGTTGGGATTCAAGTTTTACAAAAAAATTCGGGAACGAAATAAGTCATAAATAATGCTTAAAGGTCATAAAATGTCAATGTTATCGCTTCGAGTTAGGATTTTCCTATCGATGATTATATTGATATTAATTGCCTCGTTATTGATGGCTTCCATTTCGATAATTCAGTTTAAGAACGAAGCCAAAGATTATCATCAGGAACGATTGGACCGAAAGGAAAACGCCATCAAAGAACACATAAATTATGTACTTTCCACCACAACATACCCTTTAACACCCGATAATTTAGATCTTATTTTCAAAGATAAAATTCATGAATTGGCAGATATTCACAATCTAGAAATTAATATTTATAGCTTGGACGGAAAACTTTTAAAATCATCGAAAGCTTCTTTTTCAATTGACAAAGTAGCCCCGCCGATTTCTAATTATATCCTCAAACTTGTGCAGTCTTCCGTCGAAAAAAGATATGTGGACATTAAAAGTATTGACGGCATAAAAAATCGTTCTTCCTATAGTCAAATAAAGGACGATAAATTCAAACCATTAGGCATTTTGAATTTGCCTTATGTGGAAGATGATGGTTTTTACGAAAAAGAATTGCGACAGTATCTGTTGCGATTAGGACAAGTGTATTCCTTTATGTTGCTTGTCGCTTTTGCTTTAGCTTATTTCCTTTCGAGTTACATCACCAAATCGCTAAAAACGATTTCCGATAAAATTAGTGAAACAAGTTTGAACCAAAAAAACGAAAAAATCGTTATTGAAGCCAATAGTAAAGAAATCAATTTATTGATAAAAGCCTATAATGCGATGGTGGATAAACTGGAAGAAAGTGCAGCAAAATTAGCACAAAGCGAACGAGAACAAGCTTGGCGCGAAATGGCAAAACAAGTAGCGCACGAAATTAAGAATCCATTAACTCCAATGCGTTTGACGGTACAAAGTTTTCAGCGAAAATTTGATGCCAACGACCCCAATTTAAAACAAAAACTGGATGATTATTCCAAAACATTAATTCAGCAAATTGACACCATGAGTTCTGTAGCTTCGGCGTTTTCAAATTTTGCATCGATGCCTGCGCAACAAAATGAAACCCTGAATGTGGTGAATATTATCGAATTGGCCTTAGACATTTTCAATGAGGATTATATTGCTTTTGAAAAAGATAAAGAAGAAATTATTACCAAATTAGACCGAACACAATTGATTAGAATTATAACCAATTTGGTGAAAAATGCCACTCAATCTATTCCAGAAACACAAAAAGAAAAACACGTTGTTGTTTCGGTAAAAGAAGCCAACAAAAATGTGATTATTACTGTAAAAGACAATGGCGCAGGAATTGAAAGCGAAAACACAGAACACGTTTTTGAGCCAAAATTCACTACAAAAACTAGCGGAATGGGTTTAGGATTAGGAATAATAAAAAACATTATCGAAAATTATAAAGGAACCATTACTTTTGAAACCGAATTTGGAAAAGGAACCACATTTATTGTTTCTATTCCTATTGTAAAATAAAAAAAATAAATCATGAACTTCGAAAACATAATCGTTTCATCCGAAAACGGAATTGGACAAATTACTATCAATCGTCCCTCAAAATTAAATGCCTTGAATGTTGCCACCATTCAAGAATTGCACAATGCCTTTAAAAGTTTGGATGAAAACCATGAAGTAAAAGTTATTCTTATCACTGGAGAAGGAGAAAAAGCATTTGTTGCTGGAGCCGATATTTCAGAATTTGCCCATTTTTCCATCCAAGAAGGCGCGCAATTGGCAGCACAAGGTCAAGAAGTATTGTTTGATTTTGTAGAAAATTTAGGCACGCCAGTTGTAGCCGCGGTAAACGGTTTTGCTTTAGGCGGCGGACTAGAATTGGCCATGGCATGTCATTTTAGAATTGCTTCTGATAATGCCAAAATGGGTTTGCCCGAAGTTTCTCTTGGTGTAATTCCTGGTTATGGAGGAACGCAACGTTTACCGCAACTAGTTGGAAAGGGACGCGCTATGGAGATGATTATGACGGCAGGAATGATTGATGCTGAAACTGCAAAATTATATGGATTGGTCAATCATGTTGTTCCACAAGCAGAACTTTTAGAGTTTACAAAAGCAATTGCAACAAAAATTGCAAGGAATTCTCCCGTTGCTATTGGAGAAGCTATAAAAGCTATCAATGCGAACTACAAAGAAGGCGTAAATGGTTATGATGTTGAGATACGAAATTTTGGAAAATGCTTTGGAACCGAGGATTTCAAAGAAGGAACTACCGCATTTCTCGAGAAAAGGAAAGCTATTTTTTCAGGAAAATAAATAAAAAAGAGAACCAAATTTGGTTCTCTTTTTTATTTCTCACCTTCCCATTCAGCATAAAACTGAGAAAGGAAATTTTCCATGTATTTATGGCGTTCTAACGCAATTTTTTTTCCCGTTTCCGTATTCATTTTATCTTTCAATAAAAGTAATTTTTCGTAAAAATGATTCAATGTTGGCGACACAGAATTTTTGTATTCCTCTTTGTCCATGTTGAGTTTTGGCGCAATGGCAGGATTGTATAACGTTCTGTTTTTAAATCCGCCATAATTGAATGTTCTTGCTATTCCAATGGCACCAATTGCATCCAATCTGTCGGCATCTTGAACAATTTCTAATTCTTTGGAATGGAATTTTTTCTCAAAATTGCCTCCTTTAAAAGAAATGTTTTCAATAATATTGATAATGTGTTGAATGGTTTTTTCTTCAACATTTTCTTTTTCTAAAAAAGCGCGAGCCATTTTTGACCCAACAGTTTCGTCGCCATCATGAAATTTGCTGTCGGCAATATCGTGTAGCAAAGCGCCTAGTTTTACCACATCCAAATCACAATCTTCGTTGCGAGCAATTAAGATTGCGTTCTTATAAACACGTTCAATGTGAAACCAATCGTGTCCGCCTTCGGCATTTTCCAATTTTTCTTTTACAAAAAGAATGGTTGTATCAATTATCGACATTTGTTTTTTGGGTTAAAAAAATCCTTTCGATTGTGAAAGGATTTTGTTTTTTAATAATTATCTCGCAAGCGCAGGTTCCACCCATTTGAAAACGTGTGTTTGCTCGGGCAATACCAATCGCTCTGAAATTTTTGCCATTCTGGCTGGTAATTTCATCAAATAATCACGGGCTTTTTCTGCTTCTTCAGTTAGACCACCCATTTTTTCAATTTCCCATTTTTCAACTAATTTCTGCATGATATCAACATAATCAGCAGCGGTATAAATGCCGATTTTTTGTGCCGAATCTGAAAAATGTTCGAAAGCTGAGCTTATTTTTTGCCCTGATTCTCTCAAGAAAACAGCTGGCATCACAATTTTATTTTTCATCATGTATTGAAAAGCCAACATCATTTCGCTTGGGTCAACCTTGAAAATTTGTGTAACAAATTCACTGTAAGCGTGATGATGACGCATTTCATCGCCAGCAATCATTTTACACATTTTTGCCAATTTGTTATCGCCATATTTTTTGGCCATTTGCGAAACGCGGTTGTGCGAAACATAGGTTGCTAATTCCTGGAAACTTGTGTAGACAAAGTTCTTGTAAGGATCGCGACCTGTTCCAATGTCAAATCCGTCGTTGATTAAATGTTGGGTTGTCATTTCCACTTCGCGCATGTTTACACGACCAGATAAATAAAGGTATTTGTTCAAAACATCGCCGTGACGATTTTCTTCACCTGACCATTGACGCACCCATTTTGACCAACCATTTCTTTCCACGTTATCAACACCATCAACATCCATAAGCCAAGACTCATAAGTTGGTAAAGCTTCTTCTGTAATGGTATCGCCAACCATGGCAACCCAAAAATCATAAGGCAAATCTTTGGCTATTTCGCGTAATTCTTTTACTTCTTCAAAGAAAGTATCGCTTTCAGAATTTGGTAAAAAATCAGACGGTTGCCAAATTTTTTCCACTGGAATTAAATATTGGTCAACAAAACCATCTACTTTATTTTCTAGAAATTGCATCACTTCCAGACGAATGTTTTTTATAGACATTGTTATTTAAGATTTGGGATTTTGGGATTTGGAATTGTATCCAAACTCAAAATCTATTTAATTTTTATTGCATTTACTATTGTTGATTCCGTTTTTTGCATCAATTCTTCAAATGAAAAATCGTTTACAGCAATTGGATTGTGAATGATAAATTGTAGTTTATTACCCAAACCCATCGGAAACGCACCAAATTTAACCATTTTCCACGAATTATTCACAGTAATTGGCACAACATAAGCAGATGGCGCATATTTACATAATATTTTAAAGCCACTTTGAGCAAATTCTTTTGGTGTTCCGTTTTTACTTCTTGTCCCTTCGGGGAAAA
>JBILYQ010000301.1:0-2970 GCA_044377655.1 Flavobacterium sp. | reverse complement strand
GAAAAACTTGGTATAAATGCATTTCTCAGAAAAGAAACTACGGCAGAAGAACTTATTCGTGTCATTGAATTACAACCTAACACTCCTTTTTATACCAACAAAAATTTCAAAAAAACAAGTAACCCTTTCACGCTAATAGACGAATCTGTTGCTAATAAATTCAGATTGTCCAAGCAAGAAAAAGAAATTATAAAATTGATTATTGAAGGTAAAAAAAGCAAACAAATAGGAGAAGTTTTATTCATCAGTAAAACCACTGTTGACACACATAGAAGGAATATCCATAAAAAACTGGAAATTTCAAATAGCAGTTCACTTATAAAATTTGCTTATGAGAATAATTTATTTTCTTAGTTTTTTATTCGTTTTTACCCTGTCATTTGGAAAGGATGGTAAAGATTTATTAGTAAATGCTAAATATGCTATTGATGTAAATTCCTCTTGGAAAAGCAATTCGTTAAAAACAAAACAATTTATTGCAATCAACAAAGACCAAAATATTTCCATTGGTTATAACAAAAATGCTACGGTTTGGTGTTGGATTAAAATTAGAAATCGGGATACAAAAAACAGTATACAAACTTGGCTTTGTTTTGACAACAATCATATTGATAGTTTGGTTTTTTATGATGGCAATCGAATTGAAATATTGGGTGATCGAACCTCAAACACTAGTCCGTTTATTTCTTCATTAGCCTTTAAAATCTTATTAAAACCTAATGAGTCCAAAACGTATTATGTCAAAGTAAAAAAAGGAATTTCCTTTCTTGAATTTAATTATAAGTTTTTAAACGAAAAAACATTACAGCAAAAATCAAAATTGCGTATTGCAATTCTTTCTTTCTTTCTAGGAATTATTTTCTTGTTAATCCTTTTCAATTCCATATTATGGCACATTTCTAAAAAACAAATATATGCTTACTACCTATTTAGTTCGTTTTTGAGCGCCGTATACGTGATGATTTCTACTAATTATGCGAAGCATCTATTGTTTACTGATTTTTTATATTTCAGTGAACTAAAAATTTACGTTGCTAGTTTGTGGTTCATTAGTGTTAGTATATTCTTAAGTCATTTTCTCGATTTAAGACGATACCAACCAATGAAATACAAAATTATAATAACGCTCAATCTTATTAACATTACCCTTATTATAGTTACCCTTACCTTGCTAGTTATAAATGTATTAAATCCTTTGAGACTATTAATGTTTGTAGGCTATATCAACTTTCTCATTGTTTATGCAATAGTAATTTGGGCAACATTAAGTCATTTCAAAATTGATAGAAAATCGGCTGGTTATGTTTTGCTATCTTTTTTTCCGCAAATCACATGGGGTATAGTAATTATTTTGAGATCATTTGAACTAATACCTAAAAACAACATAGAAGACTGGTTAGTAATCATCTGTTTATATGAAGTATTACTATTTGGCTATATTTTGACAAAGAATTATGTTGAAACTTTCCAAAAGAATAATGAACTAATTAGAGAAATCACAGCTGAAAAAGAAAATTCTATTCAAGCAATTACACAGGTTCAGATTAGAGAAAGGAGAAATATCGCTAATATTATTCACGATATTTTTGGGAGTAAAATTGCTTATATCATGCATCTTTTGGAATTGAAAAGCTTCCCCTTAGCCAATGTCTCGATTCAAGAACTAGCAAACGACATTAGAGATATTTCACATCAAATTTTGCCAAAATCGCTGGATGATGGTGCTTTATTTTCCAGTTTACAAAGTCAAATTGTTACACTAAACAACGGATTACAACAGGCAAAAATTGAAATTTTTGGATATGACTTTCCTGAAAAAATTGAAACAAAATGGGTTTATGACGTGTATCTTATTTCATTAGAAATCATCAATAATGCACTAAAACATGGAAAATCAACCAATATAAGTATTGAACTTTTTGGCTATCCCGACAGTTATATTTTTCAATACACAGATAATGGCATTGGTTATGATATTAAATCCATTCCAAAAGGATTTGGTTTGGAGAACATAGAAAAAAGAGTGCTTTTTTACAAAGGTACTTTTGAAATAAACAGCGTTATAAATCAAGGTACGGTGATACAAATCAGCATTCCCAAGTCCAAATAAATAAGAGAATTATTTTTTGGAAGTCAATTTTTTATCAATAATACGTTGCATATAATCTTGAATAAAAGCCATGCATCGAAGTTCTAATTTATTCATTTCAGCATTTCTTTTTTTGATAAGGTTTTTTTCCATCGCTTTGTCCTCTTTATCATAAAATCCCACCGCCTTTTTTCCATCAAAAGCGCAGATGTAATTGCCACTCATAAACTTGTAAAGGTTGGCACTATATTTTACCACAAAAGGAGCCACTTGTTTATCGTTTATTAAACTTCTTCCCCAGCTTCTGAAGGGTTTTTGATAACCTATCATGTCTAATAATGTTGGGTAAATATCAATCTGCTGTGCAAAATCTTTATTTTCACCAACATATTTTTTATCTGCAGAAAAGAATAAAATTGGAACGGTATTTCTATTCATTTCCTTTCGGTATTCATCATAAGCAATGGTATTTCCGTGATCGGCAACTAATACAAATAGGGTATTTTTATACCAAGTTTGCTTTTTTGCTTCTTTAAAAAATTGTTGTAAAGCAAAATCTGTGTAGCCAATGCATTGGTGAATATTTACCGTTCCTTTTGGAAATTTTCCTTGGTATTTTTCGGGAACCACATAGGGTTCATGCGATGAAACTGAAAATAATGTTGCCATAAAAGGCTGTTGCTTTTGAGTTAAAGATTTACTGAAAAATTGCATAAAGGGTTCGTCCCAAATTCCCCAAACACCATCAAAATCAACATCATTATTATATTCTGTTTTGCCATAATAATGATCATAGCCTAAAATGTTTCCAAAACCTAAAAATCCCATTGAACCATTGGGTGCGCCGTGAAAAAAGGAAGTGTCATAACCTTCGCTTTTTA
>JBILYQ010000072.1:0-8974 GCA_044377655.1 Flavobacterium sp. | reverse complement strand
TAAAAAAAACAATGTTGGATTATGCTTTTCAATATGTTGATAAAGTATATTTTCACATTGGCGCACAGAATATTCGTTCCCAGAAAGCCATCGAAAAAATTGGGGCCATCAAAGTCGATGAATTTGAAGTAGCATATTATGGCGAGCCATCGAAGTTAAATTTTATATATGTAATTAATAAAAAATAAATGCAAAAACCCGCTTTTTCAATATACGATGCATCCGCCGGTTCTGGAAAAACATATTCCTTGGTGAAAGAATACCTAAAAATTATTCTTTCTTCAAATAAAAACGATGCATACCGCACCATTTTGGCAATCACCTTTACCAACAAAGCAGTTCACGAAATGAAAAGCCGAGTTGTGGATAGTCTTTCTGAATTTGCCAAAGAAAATCCCAGCGAAAAAGGAAGACAGTTGATGCAAGATATTCATACAGAAACAGGCTTGAGTTTGATTAACATTCAGACCAAAGCTAAAAGCATCATTAAGAATTTGATACATAATTATGCTGCTTTTGATATTTCTACCATTGATAAATTTACCCATAAAGTCATTCGAGCCTTTGCCCATGATTTGAATTTGCCCATTACATTTGAAGTTTCGCTCGATACTGAAAATCTTTTGACCGAAGCAGTTGATGCCATCATCGCGCAAGCCGGAGAAGACGAAACCTTGACGAAACTTTTAATTGATTTTACAATGGAAAAAACAGATGATGACAAGTCTTGGGACGTTTCTCTTGAAATCATGCAAACTGGAAGATTGATTTTAAACGAAAACAATAGAGAGGAAATAACACATTTTCACAATAAAACCATTTCTGAATTTCTAACAATAAAAGACAGGCTAACGGAACTTTGTATTCAAATTGAGTCGGAAAACGTAGATTTGGCTAGTGAAGCCTTGACTTTAATTGAGAAAAACGGGATTGATTTAAAGTCGTTTTCAGGAGGATATTTCCCGAAGCATTTAATCAGTATTCAGGAAAATAAATTTAATCCGAACAATAAAACATACCACGAATTTGACGACATCAAAATCAACAAAACCGCTAGAGATTCCGCTGTTATTGAAAGTATAATTCCAAAACTTCTAGAAATTGTAAGAGTCATTTATAAAAAATTCGAAAAGAAAGACTTTTATGAGGCCTTTCTAAAAAACATTACACCTCTTTCTTTGTTGAATACGTTGAGCAACGAATTGACAAAAATCCAAAAAGAGCAAAACATCCTTTCGATTGCCGAGTTCAACAAATTGATCAATGAACAAATTCAAAATCAACCGGCGCCTTTTATTTATGAACGTTTGGGTGAAAAATACCGCCATTTTTTTATCGATGAATTTCAAGACACCTCTGAAATGCAATGGCAAAATCTTATTCCGCTGATTGACAATGCAACATCAAGTATGGTTGATAATGAAAAAGGAACGTTGATGATTGTTGGCGATCCAAAACAATCCATTTATAGATGGCGTGGCGGAAAAGCCGAACAGTTTATAGAATTAAGCAAGACCAAAAATCCTTTTAATAATCCTGATAAAAAACAGTTTTCTCTAGACACCAATTATCGAAGTTATTCTCAAATCATTGATTTTAACAATGATTTTTTCGAATTTCTTTCTGATGAATTTGAAAATGAAGATTACAAAGATTTGTATAAAAACCATAGCCGACAAAAGACAAATTCTAAAAAAGGAGGTTATGTAAATATTTCGTTTATTCCTCAGGTTGAAAAAGCCGAAATTGAAGTGGTAGAGGGTGAAGAAAGTTTGGATAAAATGGATTTCTATTTATTAGCCACTTTGAATGCCATTTTAAAAGTTAAAAACAACGGTTTTAAAAACAAAGACATTGTAATCTTAACTCGAAAAAAAGCGCAAGGAACGGCAATTGCCAAATATTTGACCGAACAAGGAATTCCTATTTTGTCTTCCGAGAGTTTGCTTATAAATTCCTCTTCCGAGGTGCAGTTCATTATTCATTTTTTATATTATCTAAAAAACAGCAATGATTTACAATCCAAAGCCAATTTTTTATACTATTTAGCCAAAAAGCAAGAAGGGAAAATTGCCATTCACGATTTTATTGCCCAAGGAATGGAGCTAAAAACCGAACCCGAATTCCAAAAATGGTTATCGAATTCCAAAATAGAATTGAACTTTCAAAACATTCGCAAAAAATCATTGTATGAAGCCACAGAAGTAATTATTTCTAAAGCCATAGCTGTTGAAAAACGAAATGCCTATGTACAATATTTCCTTGACATTATTTTAGAGCGCGATGTTAGAAACCAAGCAGGAATAGCCGATTTTTTAAATTATTGGGATAAAAATGGAGAGAAACTGAGCATTCCTTCACCCGAAGGAAATGATGCCGTTCGGATTATGACCATTCATAAGTCTAAAGGGCTTGAATTCCCAGTGGTTATTTTTCCGTTTGCCGAAGAAGATTTTAGCAAAGGACCAAGAGAAAAAATTTGGCTCAATGCCGATGAAAAAACAATGGGGTTGCCAAAAGTTTTGGTAGATAAAAACAGTAGAGTTGTAGGATATGGCAAGGAAGCATCAACAACGTATCTTCAAAAAAAGCAAGAAGATTTATTGGACACCATCAATGTTTTGTATGTGGCGTTGACTAGAGCCGAAGAACAATTGCATATTATTTCGAGTATGAATATTGGAAAAAAAGGAGTTTTACCCAATAATATGTCTACTTTTTTTATAAAATTTTTGGAAAACAAAGGTTTTAACGAAAGTAAAATGGATTATGAATTTGGAACTGCCAAAAAACTATCGGCAGAAAATAATCAAGAACTAACAACACAAAAAATCCCTCAGGTTGTCGCAACTTTAAACCCAAAAAATATTAAAATTGCCCAGCGCGAAAGCGTGATGTGGAATACCAAACAGCAAGAAGCTATTGAGTACGGTAATAGCATTCACGAAATTTTATCTTTTGTAAAAACCAAAAAAGATATTGATTTAGCAATCACAACGGCTATAGAAAACGGGTTGATTGTGGCTAATCAAAAAGAAGTGGTCTACAACGCTATTTTTGAAATTGTTACCCATAAAGAACTTTTGGGTTTTTTCTCTGAAGAAAATAAAGTATTGAACGAAAAAACTATTATTCAAAAAGAAGGAAATTTGGTAAAACCAGACAGAATGGTAATCAACAAGGCAAATGAAATCTATCTTTTGGATTATAAAACGGGTTTGCATCAGGCAAAATACCAATTGCAATTGGATTCTTATCAAAATGCGATAGAAAAAGTGGGATTCAAAGTTGTAAAAAAAGCGCTTATCTATATTGGAGAAACAATCAATGTGGTAAATTTGTAGCCACAAACTATAAATTTCAAACGACACTATAATTATGTACGGAAAAATTCAACAACACCTGCAAACCGAACTACAAACTATCCTAGATAACGGCATTTTTAAAAAAGAGCGCATCATTACTTCGCCCCAAGGAGCAGAAATTACAATTTCCACAGGAGAAAAGGTCTTGAATTTTTGCGCCAATAATTATCTCGGATTGTCATCCCATCCAGAAGTGGTCCAAGCAGCAAAAGATACTTTGGATTCTCATGGATTTGGAATGTCATCTGTGCGTTTCATCTGTGGCACGCAAGACATTCATAAAACATTAGAAAAAAAGATAGCTGACTTTTATGGAACGGAAGATACCATTCTTTATGCAGCAGCTTTTGATGCAAATGGAGGTGTTTTTGAACCGTTATTGGGAGAAGAAGATTGTATTATTTCGGACAGTTTGAACCATGCTTCCATTATTGATGGTGTTCGTTTGTGCAAAGCAGCGCGGTATCGTTATGAAAATTCCAATATGGAAGATTTAGAACAGCAATTAATCAAAGCAAATTCTGAAAAAAGAAGGTTTAAATTAATTGTAACCGACGGCGTTTTTTCAATGGACGGATTGGTAGCGCCATTGGATAAAATTTGCGATTTAGCCGATAAATATGACGCTATGGTTATGGTTGATGAATGCCACGCAGCGGGATTTATTGGCGCAACAGGAAAAGGAACGTTGGAAGCCAAAGGTGTAATGGGAAGAGTAGACATCATCACAGGAACATTAGGGAAAGCACTTGGTGGCGCAATGGGTGGTTATACAACGGCAAAAAAAGAAATCGTTGAAATATTACGTCAACGTTCACGTCCCTATTTGTTTTCTAATTCATTAGCACCAGCAATCGTTGGAGCTTCCATTAAAGTTTTTGAATTGTTAGAGAAAGATACTTCGCTTAGAGATAAGTTGGAATGGAATACCAATTACTTCAAAGAAGGATTGAGAAAAGCAGGTTTTGATTTCATCGATGGCGATTCTGCCATTGTGCCTGTTATGCTATACGATGCCAAATTATCACAAGTAATGGCTGATGAATTACTAAAAAAAGGTATATATGTGATAGGATTCTTTTTTCCAGTAGTTCCAAAAGATAAGGCTAGAATTCGTGTGCAGTTATCAGCAGCACACACAAAAGAGCATTTAGACAAAGCTATTTCTGCATTTATTGAAGTCGGAACCCACCTAAAAATTATATAATTGCTACATTTTAGTAATAAGATTTTGATATTATCATAATACGTATTACTTTTGTAATGTTATAAATAGTATAATTTAACCAAATTTTAAGTATGAAACATCTTAACAAGTTATTTGTTGCATTGTTATTGTTAGCTGGTATCAGTTCACACGCGCAAGATAGCAACAACCCATGGGCGATTTCGTTTGGGGTAAATGCAGTAGACACAAGAGTTAGCGCTGCATCGAAATTAGAAGATCAGTTTTCTGAGTATTTTAATGCTGAGGATAATTGGAATGTTCTTCCATCTGTATCTTATTTAACCGTATCTAAATACGTAGGAGATAATTTTTCTTTCGGTTTAACTGGTTCTGTTAACAAAATTACAAAGTATGTATTACCTCTAACAACACCTCCTGGAGATTATTCAGTAGTAAATCCTGGAGATTTGAATTATTATGCAATTGATGGAGTTGTTAATTACAGTTTCATGAACATGATTAAATCTAAAATGATTGATCCTTCTGCTCACTTTGGTGGAGGTTATACTTGGTTAGGCGAAGAAAATCGTGCCGGTACTTTAAATGCAGGTTTAGGCTTGACTTTATGGTTAACTGAAACAGTTGGTTTGTCTTTCCGTTCAACGTACAAACAATCATTCGAAGATATTAGAGAGGATATGCCTTCTCATATGCAACACTATGCCGGTATTACTTTCAAATTTGGAGGTAAAGACACAGATGGCGATGGTATTTATGATAAAGACGATGCTTGTCCAGAAGTTGCAGGTTTAAAACAATTTAACGGTTGTCCTGACACTGATGCTGATGGTATTACTGATGCTTCTGACGCTTGTCCAGATGTTGCAGGTCCAGTGGAATTCAACGGTTGTCCTGATACTGATGGTGATGGAATTGTTGACAAAGATGATGCTTGTGCTGATGTTGCAGGTTTAAAACAATTCAACGGTTGTCCTGACACTGATGGTGATGGAACAGAAGATAAAAAAGATAAATGTGTTGACGTTA
This sequence comes from Flavobacterium sp., assembly GCA_044377655.1. GTDB lineage: Bacteria > Bacteroidota > Bacteroidia > Flavobacteriales > Flavobacteriaceae > Flavobacterium. The sequence goes on along the minus strand of JBILYQ010000072.1, from coordinate 3,394 downwards.
AAGGTCCTAAAGAAAACAGTGGATGTCCTTGGCCAGATACTGATGGAGACGGAGTTTATGACAAAGATGATAAATGTCCTGAAGTAAAAGGTACAGCTGCCAACAACGGTTGTCCTGAAGTTTCTGATGAAATCGTTAAACAATTGAACGCTTACGCTAAAACTATCTTGTTTAACTCAGGAAAAGCTTCTTTCCAAGCTCAAACTTTCCCAGTATTGCAATCAATCACCGCAATATTAAAAGAATATCCTGCGTCTAACTTCTCAATTGAAGGGCACACGGATAGCGACGGTAAAGATGCCACTAACCAAAAACTATCTGAAGACAGAGCAACTGCGGTAAAAAATTACTTAGTTGAAAATGGTGTTGCGGCTTCTAGATTAACATCTAGTGGTTATGGAGAAACTAAACCAATCGACTCTAATAAAACTAAAGCTGGTAAAGCCAACAATAGAAGAGTAGAAGTAAAATTAGTAAAATAATTTTATTTAAATATTTTTAGGAAAACGCCCCGATATATCGGGGCGTTTTTTTATTTTTATACAATGTCAAATCCAACCTTCCTAAACCAACTAGCCAAAGTCATTCTTCAAAACCATTCTCAAAACTTATCTGAGTTGGTTATTGTTTTACCTAATAAAAGAGCTAAAGTCTTTTTGATTGACGAACTAAAGCATTTAATTAACCAAAATGTTTTTGCTCCAGAAATTATATCCATAGAGGAGTTCATCCAAGAAATCGCCAATATTCGAACCATAGACAGTATCGAATTGCTCTTTGAGTTTTACGAGCTTTATCTTTCCATTACAGAAAAGGAAAAACAAGAATCTTTTGAAACATTTGCCAATTGGGCCAAAACTCTATTACAAGATTTCAATGAAATTGACCGCTATCTCTTAGAACCCGATAAAGTTCTAAAATACCTAGAAAATATTAAAGAAATTGAGCATTGGTCGGTTGATAGCGATAAACGAACGGACCTCATTGAAAAATACCTCTTGTTTTGGAAAAAATTGCCGCATTATTATCATTCCCTCTACCAACATTTGCACGCCAAAGGAGTCGGATATCAAGGATTGATTTATCGTGAGGCAGTAAAAAATCTTCATCCTTTTTCAAAAGGCATCTCTAATGAAACTAATTACGTTTTTGCAGGGTTCAATGCGCTTAATAATGCCGAAGAACAAATAGTACAGCATTTGCTTGACAGCGCCAAAGCAAAAATATATTGGGATATTGATCAAACGCTGTTAAAAGATAAATTCCATGATGCAGGATTTTTTATAAGAAGGTTCCAAGAAACATGGCCTTATTACAAAAGAAATTCCTTGGATTGGATTGCAGACGATTATTCTAAGCCTAAAAATATCCGAGTTATCGGCACCCCAAAATCCATAGGACAAGTCAAAATAGTAGGAAAAATTATTGAGGAGAATCAGCAAAATAATCCTCAGCAAGACCTCCAAAACGTGGCAGTTGTTCTTGGCGAAGAAAGCCTTTTGTTGCCTATTTTATATTCCTTGCCTTCTAGCGTTGCCACCTTGAATATTACCATGGGGTTTTCAAGCAAGAACAACCCTGCTCAGATTTTAATGGCCAAATTATTCAAAATGCACACTGCAGCTTTATCAAGAAATGCAACTAGTTATGTATTTTATTATAAGGATGTTTTGGATATTTTAACCCATCCGTTGATTGAACCTTTTATTGCTGCCAATGCATTAGTAAATCGAATTAATAAAAATAATTACACCTTTATTATTCACAAAAAAATAGAGGAATTACATCCTCAACCAAACGAATTGTTCTCTCTGCTATTCCAAAAATGGGATGCCACTTCGGTTAGGGTTCTTGAAAAGCTATCTCAGATTTTATTGATTATTAAGTCCAATTTGAGTACTGATAATGAAGAGGAAAAGATTACCAATGCCTTTGTTTACTCCGTTTTTAAAGTCATCAACCAAATGACTTCCTATTTCTCATCACATCAAACCATCGACAACATTGCTACTTTATATGCTATTTATAAACAAGTTATTGATGTCGCCGAAGTCTCTTTTGAAGGCGAACCTTTGAATGGTTTGCAGATTATGGGCGTATTGGAAAGTAGGGTTTTGGATTTTGAAACGGTCATTATCACTTCGGTCAATGAGGGCAAATTTCCAGCTGGAAAAAGCATGAATTCCTTTATTCCTTATGACGTTAAACGCGAATTGGGGTTGCCCACATTCAAAGAAAAAGACGCCATTTACACCTATCATTTTTATCATTTACTGCAGAGAGCCAAGAACATTTACTTGCTCTATAATTCTGATAGTGAAGGATTGGATGCGGGTGAAAAAAGCCGTTTCATCACTCAACTTGAGGTTGAGAAACAAGATAATCATACGTTAACGCATGAGATTTATAATGCCGAAGTTCCCGAAATTGCGCACCAACCTATCCTTATTCCAAAATCGGAAAAAGTGATGGCACGCTTGCGCGAAATTGCTACCAACGGATTTTCACCATCTTCTTTGACGACGTATATCCGTAATCCGATGCAGTTTTATTTTCAGCGAATTTTACGCATTTCTGAAGTCGATGAGGTGGAAGAAAGTATTGCTGCCAATACGCTTGGAACCATTATTCACGGTGCTTTGGAGGAATTGTACAAGCCGTTTATCGGACGATTGTTAACGGAAATCGACATCAAAAACTGTTTCAAAAAGATTGACGAGGAGGTTTTAACCCAATTCAAAGAAGTGTACAAAGAAGGCGAAATCAAGAAAGGACGCAATCTTTTGGCGTTTGAAGTGGCCAAACGGAATGTGTTGAATTTCCTGAAATTGGAATTGGAATCATTGCAAAACGGTGACCAAATCCAAATCATCGCTTTGGAACATACCTATGAACGCACTTTATCGCATCCAAAATTGCCTTTCCCTGTTTTGATAAAAGGAAACGTTGATAGAGTGGAATATCGTAACGGTAAAATTAGGATTGTGGATTATAAAACTGGCAAGGTGGAGAAAGCTAGCGTTACCCTGAAACAATGGAATGGCTTGACGGAAGATATCAAAAACGACAAAATCATTCAAGTGCTTGCTTATGCTTTCATGTTTGAACCAGATGCCAATGGACAAGAAATGGAAGCTGGAATTGTGTCGTTTAAGAATTTAAAATCGGGGTTTTTGCCTTTTAATTTTAAGCAAGACAAGGAGGTTTCGGAAGTTATCACCCCTGAAATTATGAGTGAGTATTTGGAGCAAATCGTACTTTTATTGGAAGAGATTTTGGATGAAAATGTGGCTTTTGAGGAAAAAATAGTCTAAACCTTCTTCAAAAAGTTCACCAAAACCTTTGTCAATTCTTCTGTGTTTTCAATGTAGCTCATGTGTCCGTCGGGGAAAGT
>JBILYQ010000300.1:0-2973 GCA_044377655.1 Flavobacterium sp. | reverse complement strand
TATTCTAGGTATCCGATAGGTTCATTCTGTGTGCCGTTTAGCAATTGCGATAAATTGGCATCGCCAGAAATTGAAACAACAGGCAAAGTAGAATTGTCATTGATAAAATAGGTATTTGTTTCGATAAACCCAGGCAATATGCCAGTTACTGTGCTAAAAGAACGGGCTCTTAGGACGGTGTTTTGAGAAACAGTGATGGGTGCGGTGTACAGTGTGGAGGTCAAACTAGGTGTTGAACCATTTGTTGTGTATCGAATTTGCTCGTCTGTACTCGTTGAGGTGAGTGCAACAGAAACGGGACTTGTATATCTTCCGGCAGCAACACTTAGTATGGGTTTGGTGGCATAATTAGAAAAACCATTGGCATTTTGCAGACCAGGAGTAGGAGTGCTGAAAACGCTCCAAGTAGCCGCTCCGTCTGTTGTTCTTCCGACGGAATGATTGGTTTGGGTAATAAACATGTCAAGCGATTGCAGTATATTGCCACTTGGATCTGCTAAAACAATCTCGTCTGAATCGGTTTGGGAAAGGTCAAAATTAGCATGAAGAATCGTTCCAGAAGCAATGTTTCTATTGGAGCAAAACACCAAAACACGACTGTTGGGCGGAATTACACCGCTTTGAATTTGCCACTTGGTTGGATTGTTGGTATTGTTACTCAAGTGATAGCCAGTTAGATTAAAATAAGTGTCAGGACTGGCGTTGTATAATTCAATCCAATCTTCGTTTCGGCCAAAGCCATCATTGAAATTTCTATTTGAGGCAGAGTATTCATTGATTACTAAAGGGCCGTTTCCAAATTCTATCGCGCCATAAGTAACGGCAACTTCGTGTCTGCTGACAAAATTGTAGGTGGCGTTGCATCCGTTTCCTCCAAATGTTCTTGCAAAATTGAAAGTATAGGCCACTTGTCCTGTTGATACACTGTTTCCAATTGGACTGTTGGTAATGTTATAGGCGTACATTCCATCGGTGTTGCCAACGCCATTGTTTACGGGTGTTTGTCCATTGGGTCCGGAGATAAAACTTCGTTGTTCAGACATCCAACCGTTTGCTCCTGCTGGGGCAACAAAATCGTAACTAAAACTGGAAGACAACACATTTTGACCTGAAGGAACGCTGACTTGTAGTGTTGACTGCTCATAATTGGGAAAAAAACAAGAATTGACTGCGGTGTTGTTGGTAACGGTAACGACGGGGTCAATAGTAATTGGGAACACCCTTTCTGCTGATTGCAGCCAAGAGCCGTCTATTCGGATTTGTATTTTATAACTGGTTTCGGTTAATTTGACCAACTGATAACTGGCTTCATAGGGTTGTTGGCGCAGGTTGCGTTCAAAAGTTTTGCTATCTGAAATTACGGGCTGTTGAAACGCTATTGCCGTTTCGCCTTTTGGATTGACAATACTGAGGCTATACGTCGAGTTGTCGTCCTTTTTTTCTTCCCGAATGGAATACCCCACGGGCAAGGTGATGGTTTCTTCGGCTAGCATGTAGTCGAAATGCTGCGGCAGAAAAGCGGCATTGTTTATCAGGTAACTGTATTTTACTGCCTGAGGATAAAAAGAGATGTTTTTATCGAGGTGTGGCGCTATGTTTTTATAGACGATTTGGTTGTTGTTTTCTAAAATGGCCTCTTGCTTGGCGTTGGTGCTTTTTTTAACGACCTTGTTTTCTGAGACAAAAATAAAATCGTTTTGTTTTTTTATCTTGATAGCGTGCTTGTCAAGGTTGAGGTTCATCCCGTTGTTGTCCAATTCAAAGAGTGGATTTTGAGAGGGATACTTGATTTTGTTGTCAGTTTGTTGTGTTTTGTAATCAATACTGAGCCACATACCTTTACTGTCCTGATAATGCAAAGGCACGGAGGATTGCACGGTGGTTTTGGTTTTATTTGTGTTGAGGTATGTTTTGGAGAACTCTGTTCTGTTTTGTAGCAGTTCATAATCTACATCCTGCAAGGTTGAGGATTGTATCGTGTTGCCAATTTCGGGATGCGATTGATAGGCAAGTGGAATTTGGTTGTATTTTTTTTCATCGCTGCCGTTTTGGGCAAATCCCCAAAAGGATAGGAGTAAAAGACAAATTTTAAGGTAGTTTTTTTTCATAAAATTATAATTGGTTTTGGTTGATGGTGCAATACGTATATTTTCGGCACTAATATACTATTTATTTTGTTCGCTTTAAATGTTTTAGGCGCAGGTTGGTTTGCCTTTTTTTGTTTTAATCGATTTTCTTTGTTGGCATAGAAGGAATTTCCGCGCTGCCGTTGATAGGTTGTTTTATAATAGCGGTTGGTCGTTTTATAGTAGCGGATAGGTTTTTTGCTTTTTGCCCAATTGCTGAATCCCGATGAGATTCGGGGGAATGTAGAGGTTTGAGTGTAGTAGGCAGCAAAAAAACAGAAAATCCAGTTTAAATTAATAAACTGGATTTATAAAAAGCACCTTCTCTTGGGCTTGATGAAACGGTTTTGGGATAAATACTTTGCTTCCTCTCTTGGAGAAAGTTACAATTTTGATGCGATGGTGATTTATTTAACTATCAAAAAAACAAAGAGTTAATAAATAATTATTTATCGCAATTATTACCTTCCTACTTCTTTGGAGAAAATCACTTTAAAATCTATTCATATAAATGAACTTCTATTTAATAAAGAATTTTTATTGTATAATATCAATACTGCATATTTATTTATAGATACATAATGTTACTTTGAAGTTGTGGAGATTGAACTTAAAATAGCATAATAATACATTTTTTGTGTTTTAAACATTATTAATTAAAAAGCTATATTTGAAATAATATATAACGACAGTCATACCTATCTACCCAAAATGGGGTTGTTTTGTATGACTTTGTCATACATATAAACTAGTTAGCAAATATGCTTTAATCCGCCATTTCAGTAGAAATTATGCACTATGCAAAAACACTTCTGCGGGAATACTAAAATAGTCCTTTAGTTTCTGT
>JBILYQ010000071.1:0-8985 GCA_044377655.1 Flavobacterium sp. | reverse complement strand
CAATTTCCTCCACCTGTTGTAAATTCTTTGCTAGCTTTACTCCGCCACCTTTTCCTCTACCACCAGCGTGAACTTGTGCTTTGATAACATGCCATCCCGTTCCCGTTTCTGCCGTCAATTGCTTTGCAGCAGCCACCGCTTCCACAGGATTATTTGCCACTATACCGCGCTGAATGCGTACACCATAGCTGGCCAAAATTTCTTTTCCTTGATATTCGTGTATGTTCATAATAAAGAGTTTGTTTAAAATTGTCCTATTTCCAAAGCGCCGCTCTGGTCAAAGTGCCACAAAAGTAATTAATTAGAATCAATTGCTCAAGTAAATGTATACCTATTAAGCACTTTTATGCAAGTTTTTTTTGGAGCTATTTCCCGCTGTCCGCTGTATCTTTTTCTGGTTTTTACAAAACCAGAAAAAGGATGCCGCTTCCATCAGGGCTAAAAACTGAGAATTCCGAAAAAATTACACCCTTAAACCTAAAATTCCGCAGAAATGTATATGTGTATCGAGAACCTTTTTTATTTATAGCCTCCGAATGCTACCTTCTTAGTCAGTTCGAGTGGTTTTGTGTTTTAAAAATGTAATTTTTGAAATAGAAAAGTGTATCGAGAACCGTTGTTTTAAGCAAAACTCCTTTTTGCTAGATTCGGTCCACACCTGACAGGTTTTAAAAACCTGTTAGGGATAGAAACTTATTTATCCAACACTTCCAAAAGCACTTTGCATTCCGTGCTGTTTGGAAATGGAATTTTTAGTAATTGGGAAATCGTGGGTGCTATTTGTGTGATTTCTTTTTTATCGTGAGTGGCACCTTTCGGAATGTTCCAACCATAGAAAAGTAACGGCACATGAGTGTCATAACTATAAATGGTGCCGTGGGAAGTGCCCGTTTTGCCATATTCGATGTAGCCGGGCTTGTCAAGGATAACCAAATCACCATTTTGTGAAACATCATATCCTTTGGCAATGCAATCCAAATAATAATCACTTCCCGTGTTGGCAAGGATTTCCTCTTCGGTATACACTCTTTTTACCTGTTCTTGGGTTTGAAGAAAATCTTTGAAGGCTTGTTTCACTTTGGCTAACTCCAACGCCTTGGTTTTGATGATTTCTTTGTTGAAAAAGAGGTTGAAATTGGAATAATTCAATACTATATCTTCTCCAAAAGTATCGGTTGAGAATTTCTTTAAACTGGCTCTGATGTCTTTTGGCAACACATTGGTAACGTTGTATTTTTTGTCTCTAAGGTATTGCGCATTTTCAGCTCCGGCATGATCGGCGGTTAAAAAAAGCAGGTAGTTGTTTTTGCCCACCGTCTTGTCAAGATAATTTAAAAGCTCGGCAAGGGTTTGGTCCAAACGCAAATAGGTGTCCTGCAACTCCATAGAGCGCGGGCCCAATTCGTGACCAACATAATCGGGCGAGGAGAAACTAACGGTTAAAAAATCGGTGATATCGTCTTTTCCTAAGGCTTCTTTTTCTATGGCTTTCATAGCAAAATCGGCCAACAGGTTGTTACCAAACGGCGTCGGACGGAGTACGCCAGCGTCATTTTTTGCATACATGTCTTTCAGATTATAAGGAAAAACAGGTTTGTCGCTTTTGTACATTTTCCCTTCATAGGGATTGTCATCGGGCAGACTTTCATTATATGTGCTGAGTGGTTTTAGCAGTTCCCAGTTTTGGTTAAGATAAGGCAAATAATGTTTTTCGCTGTTGAATTGGGTTACCCAATCCGGTAATTGTTCGCCATAAAAAGTACTCGAAATAAAACTACCGGTTTTGCTGTACCAAAACGCCCAATCGGCAAAGTGGCCTGCCGGCAAAATGGCGCCTCTGTCTTTCAAACTCATCCCAATAACTTTTCCTTTAAAGTTAGTTGCCAATTTCAACTCATCAGTAACGGTAGTACTCAACAGGCTTCTTGGCGACATTTCGCCTTCGTCTTTTGAGCCATCGCCAATGGTTTTTACACTTTCATCGTCGGTGCAATAGATATTCTTACCTGTGCTTCGGTTGAACCAATCATTACCAATAATTCCATGGATTGCGGGCGTTGTTCCAGTATATATAGAAGCGTGCCCAGGACCAGTGTAGGTGGGCAAATAATTGAAATGCATGTTGTGAAAAGTATACCCATTATTCATCAAACGCTTGAACCCGTTTTCGGAAAAGTCATCTTGAAAACGGTAGAGGTATTCCATTTTCATTTGGTCAACTACAATGCCGACCACTAATTTTGGCTGTTGATTTTGGGCATTCAGAAATGAAAACGACAGTAATAGGGCAATACCAATTGAATTTCTCATACTATTTAAATTTGATACAAAAGTAAGCATTCGCAGTAAATGCATCTTAAATTTAGGTTATCAATTTTTAAATTAGGAGGTGTTATATAAAAAAAAACGCCTACATAAAATGCAGGCGCTAGAATAAAAATACCCAATTTTTAAACTACAATTTATTTTAATATTATAAAGTTACACCTTCTGTTTGTGGCATGTTCCGTCTCTGTACAGTCATTTTTTGGACAGATGATTAACGGTTTAGTTTCGCCATATCCTTTGGAGGTCAATCGTTTTCTGTTAATTCCGTTTTCAACAAGATACTCAAGTGCTGCGGCGGCTCTTCGGTTAGAAAGCCTAAGGTTGTACACATCGGAAGCACGGGTGTCGGTGTGTGCGCCCAATTCAATTTCCATATAAGGATATTTTTTCAAAATAGACACCAATTGGTTCAAGACACTAGCGGCTTGGGGTTTGATATTGGATTTGTCAAGGTCAAAATAGATGTTCTCCAATTCAATTTCGATGCTTCCGTCCTGCATTTTGTTGATGTTTGCCTCGGCATCATAATAGGATTCAATCTTCATTTCGAGGTCTAGATATACCTTGCCTTTTTCGTTGGTTTCAAACTCGGTTTCGGATGGAATATAAAAATCTTTGGAAGCCACCACTTTATATTTCTTGAACGGTTCCGTATTAAAAGAGAAAGCGGCATCCTTGCCTACGAGAATTTCTTCTAGTAGTGTTCCTTTTTCGTCAAATAGTTTGACGGTGGAACCTGGCAATAGCTCCAATGATTTTTTATCTCTCACCTCGCCTTCCACAAGAAACTGCAATTTGTTGGTTTCCTGCACAAAAGTGTATAGATTGTCGTCGCCGGTTCTATTAGAGGCAAAATAGCCAATGCTGTCATTTTCTTTTAGGATAAAATTGAAATCATCCATTTCGCTATTGATGGTCAAGCCCAAATTGAGGGGTTTGTCAAACTCATTGTCGCTGAGTTTGTAGCTCATAAAAACATCAAGATTTCCGCTTCCTTGATGCCCATCAGAAGCAAAATAAAGAGTATTGTCTTCGGTGATGAAAGGAAACTGTTCGCGGTGTTTTGTGTTAATGGTTTCGCCCAAGTTCTTAGGCTGGCTGTAGGTTCCATCCTCATTGATGTCAACTACAAAAATGTCCATTTCGCCAAGGGTTCCGAGCATGTCGCTGGCAAAATAAAGTTTTTTTCCGTCTTTGCTCAACATAGGATGCTGTACGGAATATTGGTCGCTAGAGAAAGGAACCATTGTTACATTAATCCATTTACCCTCTTTAAATTCGGCTTTGAATATTTTTACAGTGGCAAAACGTTTGTCGCCCACTTTTACCTGTTTGTCTCCCGTTCTGTTGAAATACATTATTTTGCCATCGCTGCTAAAAGTAGGGCTACTTTCATGGGTTTCGGTGTTGATGGTTTCTGGAAAGGGTTCCACTTTAATCAATTGTCCTTTATCATTTACTGAAGCGCTGTACAAATCGAGATAGGGTTTATCGTTCCAATTGTATTTTGAACTTTCAAAATTTCGCGTGGAAGCAAACGCCACTTTATCACCATAGAACGCAATGCCAAAATCGCCATTGGTTTTGTTCTTTGACATGATTTCTATTTTATAGCTGTAAGGAGTATTTCTAGTGATGTTCTTCATGAACTTGGGCGTATTTTGTTCAAAACCTAAGTATTCTGACATGATGACATCGCCTTTTTCAAAATCTTTTGTGCCTTTGAGTGCGTTGGCATAACGAAAATACACTTCGGGCTTGATGCTGTCTTTATAGGTAAAAAACAATTGTCCATAAGCGCGGGCAGCATTGTTCATCTGGAAATTGTAGTAATAACAATCGCCAAGATTTTGCAATACTTGCTTTGATTGTTTCACTTGCTCGTAAACTGTTGCTGCCTGCAGGTAGGATTTACGTTCAAACAAGCTGTTCCCTTTTTGTACACTAGGTTTCTTTTGGGCAAAAAGAGTGGTGCAAAAACAGAAAAGAAAGAATATATAAATAACTTTTTTCATCATTTCGTAAATTAAAAGAACCGGGGCGATTTATCATAACCTTTTCCGGATAAACTGCCTAAATCTAAATCAAACAATAAAAACACTTCGTGCGAACCGGTGTTGAAGTTTCCTAAATTAGACAAAGTATAATCATAAGAATATCCGATTCTTAATGTTGGTGTTACATAAAAATTTACCAATCCGCTAACGGAATCGTCCATTCGATACCCAGCACCAATTTCAAAGAAGTTATTGATTAAAAAGTTGGTGGTAAAATCGAAAGACATTGGCGCGCCAGAAACCGCTTTTGCCATGAAGGCAGGTTTCATTTTCAGATTGTCATTTAAATTGAAAACATAACCTCCTGTCAAAAAGTAATGAATAGATTCCTCACCCGTGGTTACAATACCGCTTTGTCTTTCCAAATGGGTAGTAGTAAGCAAATTGGGCGTAGATAGTCCGACATAATAATTCTCTCCAAACAAATAGGTACCTGCACCAAAATTGGGGAATACCTTGCTGATGTTATTTTGGAAAGCAGGATCGGGCAACGGATCAGTATATTGGAAGCCATTAAAATTAGTATCAAAAAGCGAAACGCCACCTTTTACACCAAAGGAAATTTTAGTTTTTTCGGAAACGGGAATGACATAAGCAAAATCGACAAAAATAGTATTCTCATTGACCACATCCCCAATTTCGTCATGAACGATAGATAATCCTATCTCTACTCTTTTAGACAATGGCTTGTGTGCAAAGAAAGTTCCGGTGGTCGGTGCGCCTTCTACCCCAACCCACTGTGCGCGATACAATCCGCCAAGGCTGATGACATCCGTATTCTCTGTAGCATACGCCGGATTTATGACACTCATGTTATACATATAATGAGTGAACTGCGGATCTTGTTGCGCATGGGCAATTGTTGCCACAAGCGCAATGATGGTATAGGTGAGATATTTTAGTATGCTGTTTTTCATAATAACTCTTTTTTGCCTTATCTACTTAAATATACTCTTCCTTGAACCGGTTTTCTAACGCCGTCATTGAAATTAAGGATGTAGAAATATACTCCAGTAGGTAATAAATTACTTCCTAAGTTAAAGCCATTCTCAGAGGTTGTTCCATTCCAATTTTGATTATTATTATTTCCTTTATAGAGTAAGTTTCCATATCTGTTATAGATTTCTAATCCAAAATTCGGGTATACAATTGGAAGGTTTTCAATAACAAATTCATCATTAATTCCATCACCATTTGGAGAAAATCCGTCTGGAATTAAGATGTTATCGCATACTGTTAAATCCACTGTCACTTCCAATCTTGTTGGGCTTTCGCAACCACTTGCTGTTACAAAAGACGCATAATAGGTTGCTCCGTCTTGAAGTAAATCTGTAGTTGCATATGAGGAACCATTAACGGCAGCGTTGAACCAAACTATGTTAATATTACCTTGAATATTAGCAGATAAAGCTGCAATTGTAGGGTTATCATCTTCACAGAATGAATTTCCATTACTATTTAAAACTGGAATTCCCAATTCAACCACACTGAATTCTACCGGACTAAAACTATTGCCGCTTACCCCGCAAAGTGTCATACTAGAAATTAACGTATTGATGGTAATAATAGTATTTCCTATATTGGTTAAATCGGTAGCAGGAATCGTAATTACAGTGGTTCCATTGACAAAAGTAACCAGAACGGTTGTAGATGCAATATTTGCTCCGGAAAGCTCATAGCTTAAAGTGTAAATTCCATCAGGTAAATTATTGGCATCAGAAATGGTTACTTGGTTAAAGAAATTGACACAAGTTGTTTCTGTGCTAACCACGGCGCCAGATACATTTGGTAAAGGTAAAATTTCAAAAGAGGCTGTTGCATCTTCATTCAGATTACTACAACCGGACACGGTAGTTATTCCGGTAATGGTAATGGAATAAATTCCAGCAATGGTAAATAATGAACTTGGAACGGTAAATAACCCAGAGCCAGTTGTAATGGTTACATTTCCAGAATTTCCAGCCGTAGGAACAGCCGTAGGAATGGTGTAATTGAATTGATAAACACCATCGGGCAAGTTTGATGCTCCCGATATGTTCATTTGAATGTTGGTTCCAAAACATACATTGGTTGCACTTAAATTGGTAGTATCTAATTGAACTAACGGGTTCACCACAAAAGTAGCTGTGACACCGCTGACAGTGCTTTCGCAAAAGGAAACGCTGTTTGCGATATTGGTTATGGAAATAACAGTGATCCCTAAATTTGGGATGGATTCCAATGGAATAGAAAAACTACCGTTTCCTCCAACAATAGTGACGGTTGCGGTTTGACTTCCCAATGTATTGGCTCCAGACAAATCATAATCCAAATCATAGGTTCCGTCTACCATTCCGCTTAAATTCACGGTTGCGGTTGCGCCCAAGCAAACAGGAGGAACACTCATATTTGAAGAAATAATTTGAGGATTAGGCAGTATGGTAAACTGCACTATCTCGACATCAGTTCCACAAACACTATTAATTGTATACGTATAATTATATGCTCCCGCAATAAAACTGTTAATTGCAATTGGAGGAGTAACTTGCAGGCCATTACTGTCTGTCCAAGTACCGTTTGGCTGTTGACCGCTTAACAAGGTTGTAATGTCAAAAGTTCCTACTGCGGCACATAAATTTTGATTTCCTAAAAAGGTACCTGCATTTGGTGGTAAACTAACAATAACCGTTACGGTCGCTGTGTCAAATAAACAAGGTGCTGTCCCTCCACCAACTGTGTAGGTAAAGTGAAAAGTTCCAAGTCCTGTTAGTGATGGGTTGAAAATAGCATTGGTCAATGCGCCCGTGGCATCGTCGTCGTTCCAAGTTCCTGCTGCCTGAGTTCCGTTTAAACCAGTAAATAAATCCACCGAAACGATATTAGAACAGGTGTTGATTAGAAGCGTCGCTCCTAGTCCACCAGCATTTGGTGATTGATAAACCGTTACATTAACAACAGCTATTGCGGTTGAACAAAGATTTCCTCCAACACTATAGGTATAACTACCCGACACATCAACAAGAGGATTGAATATTCCTGTGCTACTTGACAATGGCGGTGTCCAGGTTCCACCAAGTTGTGGCGTTCCACCGAGAGAGAGAAATAAATCTTGTGGGGCATCATTAGTACAAAATATTTTTATGCCGTTGGTTCCTGCATAGGGTATTGGATTAACTGTTACAGTCACATTTGCCGTATCATTATCACAAGGCTGGTTTCCGAAAAAAGTATAGGTATACACTCCTGCAGCATCTACAGCAGGGTTAAAAATTCCAATTCCACTGGCCAACGTTGGAGACCATGTTCCTCCTATTTGTGGAGTACCGCCCAAAGAATTAAATAAATTTTGAGAAGCGCTATCTAAGCATACAACTAAATTTCCATCTAAACCAGCTTCTGGTCCGGGAGTTACTGTGATAGTTACTATTGCCGTGTCATCAAGACAAGGTGGTGTTCCTAAAACAGTATAAGTATAGTTTCCGGATGCATCAAAAGTAGGGTCAAATACTCCCGTGCCACTTGCCAATGTAGGAAACCAAGTTCCTCCTGTTTGAGCTGAAACCCCTAATAAAAGGAATAAATCTTGAGGATTACTATTCGAACAGATATTACTATTTGAATCATCTCCAGCATTAGGAATTGGATTTACAGTTACAGTAACCGTCGCAATTCCATCAGGACAAGGTGATGTTCCTAAGATTGTATATGAATATATTCCTGAAATATCCACTGAAGGATCAAAAACTCCAGTTCCACTAGCCAATACAGGAAACCACGTTCCGCCAACCTGAGCCGAAACACCTAGTAATGTAAACAAATCCGTCATTGGACTATTGACACAAAATACAACACTTGAACTATCTCCAGGAATTGGCGCTTGTGTTACTGTTATTGTAACAGACCCATTTTGTAATTGACTGCATGTTGGCACTGTAGTCGTTGCAATGCTAATCAAGTTATAAGTTGTTGTACCAGAATATGAATTGGTAATTGAAGCAATTCCAGTTGCGTTTAATGATATCGTTTGACTTGCACCTCCATTTATGTTGTAAGTCACAATTGTACTCGGAGTACCATTAAAAGTAACGGTTGCTGAACTTCCAGAACAAACAGCAGTAACATTTGAAGAAATCGTCACTTCTGGGAATGGAATTACGGACACTGTCAAGGTTGAATTGAGCTGTTGTGTACATGTTTGTGAGCCTGCTGATGTTATCTCAATTAAAGTATAAATTGTAGTTACAGGATAGGTATTGCTGATAATTGCCGTTCCTGAAGCATTTAACATTAACGTCTGATTGGCGCCACCATTGATGGTATAGGTTACAATAGCGTTGGGCGTTCCTGTAAAAGTAACTGTAGCTGAACCATTTTCACAAACATTGCTAAAATTACTTGTTATGGTAACTACTGGCAAAGGCAAAACCGTGATTACCAAACTCCCCGTTTGCAATTGACTGCAACTTGGTGTTCCCGATGTGGCGATGCTTACCAAACTGAAGGTGGTGGTTGCTGTGTAGGTATTTGTGAGAGTAGCTGTTCCCGAACCGTTCATCACGATGGTTTGATTCGCTCCGCCGTTAATTGTATAGGTTACTGTAGCATTGGGTGTTCCAGTGAA
>JBILYQ010000299.1:0-2982 GCA_044377655.1 Flavobacterium sp. | reverse complement strand
TTATTCTTTTTATTTACTTCAAATCCAATTCCATCATCCGTCAGGGATAAAAATACATGATTTTTGTCTCCTTTCAACTCAATATGAATATTTTTTGCAAAAGCATACTTATTTATATTTTGCAACCCTTCTTGAAGTATTCTGTATAGGTTGATTTTGACCGTGTTATTTATCTTGTCCCAATCGATTTTTTGGGAAACATTTTGTGTCAAATTTGGACTATAAGAAGCATTTTGTTCTTCCACTAAATTATTTACAATTGAAATAAAGTTGTTAATCAGAACCTCTTTTTCTCTATTGATGTCATGAGATATTTCGCGAATATCCTGTTCTATTTTTTTTAACTCATTTAAATACCCAAATCTCTTTTGAATGGAAACATCGTCTTTATTAGCATTCAAGCTATCTAGATTTAATCTTGCGCCAAACATCCTTCCCAAAATACTATCGTGTAGTTCTCTAGCAATCCTGATTTTTTCTTTATTTCTGCTTTCTTCTATAACTGTTTGTTGGGAAATCATCAAACTATAAATATCCTCGTTGGCTTTTTGTTGGGCTTGCTTCACCACCAATTCTCGCGTTTTGGCTCTTTGCGATTTAACAATCAATAAAAAACATATTAATACAAAAGAAACCACAAAAAAGTAGAGCAATCCTCGGTTCTTTTCTTCAAGTGCATCTTTTTCTAGTATAATGTCGTCTGTTTCTAATTGCAATCGAGCAAAACGTTCTTTGGAGTTGCGTTCCACTATTTGAAGACTGTCGCTTATTTTGATGTACTCGTTAGAATAGGCAATAGAATTTTTTACATCCACCTTGGCAGCTTGCTTTAAGGCAGTGATAATATCAATAGGACTTTTGGAAGCCTTGGCCATGGCTAATGCCGAATTAGAATATTGAAGGGCCAATTCAGGATTATTTATTTGCTGATAATATTCTGAAAGATGCAGTTTACTTGGAATGATGGAAGAAGCCTCCCCTAAATCCATTCTAATTTTGAGCGCTTCAAAAAACAACTGCGGCAAATTGCTATAATTATTCGATTTCAATTTGCTATACGCCAGGTTGTCCACCAAATCCGCATACAAATCAGGATAATCATTAATTAGTTGCTTGTTTTCTAGTGCAAGTTTAAAATAATTGGCTGCCTTGGCGTATTCGTTTTGTTTTAAATACAAATAACCAATATTATTCAAACACACCGTTTCTGGAAATTCAACGTTATTCTGTAACTTAAAATCGCGAACTACTTGCAACGCTTCATTGTGGTAATCAAACGACTTTTTGTATTCTTTTAAAACATTAGCCACTAACCCCAATTGGTTTAAAGTGCCATACAATTTATATTTTTCGTTCAAATCTTTAAAAATGGCATACGCGCCTGTTAAAGACAATTCAGCTCCTAAAAAATCATTAGCTGAATACTGGACAATCCCCTTGTTAAAAAGAATAGTGGCATAATTTAATTTATCGTTTTGTTTTAAATAAATTTTTTCTGCCTTTAAATAATAATAAAACGAACTGTCTAAAACTTGGTTATTTTTAAAATAACCCGCCCTATAGCGATAGGCCTTAGCGAGAGTTACACTATCATTAGAAACAGCCGCGTTATTTATTAATGTTTTTGAGGCTTCGTTAAAATTCTTCCATTTCTTCATATTGTAATATTGAAAAGAAATGTTAAAAAGCGTATCCCTGTTTCGAGAAGTATTTTCAGAAGATTCAATTATTGCATAGGCCTTATTGACGGCATTGAACCTGTCAATTTCAGAACCGGTAGTGCGGTGGGATAATTTTAAATAATACGTTAAACTATCGTTGCTGGTTTTATCAGCATGCCTTTTTTTTTCGTCTTTTGAACAGGCAAAAAACAAAAACAAAATCAATAGTATAAAGTAAGTTTTTTTCAATTTTGGCGGGAACTTTTTCAAAAATACTAAAACTATTGACACAAAAAAAAACTATCATTAAAAATGATAGTTTTTATAGTATAAAGGTATCGATATAAATCAATTATAATTATTCGATATAGTCAATTTAATTAGTCACCCATTGAAGATCTTCCCCCTCCAATTTCGGTTGTGTAATCTCCCATTGAAGATCTTCCCCCTCCAATTTCGGTTGTGTAGTCACCCATTGATGATCTTCCACCACCAATTTCTGTTGTGTAATCTCCCATTGATGATCTTCCACCACCAATTTCTGTTGTGTAATCTCCCATTGATGATCTTCCACCACCAATTTCTGTTGGTGTTGTGAATGATGTTACTACTAGTAGCAACATTAATAATCCGATTGTTGATAATAATTTTTTCATGAATTCTAGTTTTAGTATGTTATTAGTATGTTTTAAAATTTGGGTCGCCGTTCTCTATAACATGTATAGTACTTTCGATTTGATGGTGTAAAACTACTTAGGATGCCTTTGTCAATCCCTATGAAATATGGGGTTTATGGTAGAATGATACCGTTTGATAGTGAATGACACTCAAATCTTGGTGGATGGTTTTTGGGTTTTTGAGTATTTTGAGCATAAAAGCATTGTTTTGGCCAAATCAATTTCAAAATTCAATTTGTTTTTCATCTTTCGTCGCTAAAAAAAAAGAAATGCCAAAACTATTCGGTATGGGTTTTTGAAAATTTAGTAGTGAACGGAGCGCACAATTTTTTTTCGAAAAAAACAAATCTCGTTCTCCTAGTTTTTTAAAAGGCACTTTATTCAAGAAAAAAGCACCTCATCAAAATGTGATAAAAGAAAAAAAATGTCTGTGGAAAACAACTTCTAAAAAACTGCAATTGACGTGGTCTTGTTTTTATATCGCTTTACCAAAAAAGATTTTTAGTGTTTAAAAAAATAATTTCTGGTTTGAATTAAAAAACACTTTTTAATTCAAACCAGAAGTGAAATAAATAAAAGCTTGGAAAAAATGGCTAAAAATTTAGCCTCACGACTAGTCCTAAATAATCGATACAGATTATCTA
>JBILYQ010000070.1:0-9052 GCA_044377655.1 Flavobacterium sp. | reverse complement strand
TTCACCTTCCATCATTAATCTGTCACCATTGTTTCGATAGGCAGAGCGAATTAGGTGGAATTCAGATAAATTCCAAGTAGCATTTTTAGGGTCAAAATTGGAAATAGCAATACATAATCCTTCGGTGATTTCAGTTTTGGAACCATAATATTTTTCGATATTTTCGAAAAAATTTATAATTTCTTGATGTAATGTTTCAGAGCTCATCAAGCAAATATAAAAAATTAATAATAAAAAAAGTCGCTTCTTTTGGAAACGACTTTTACTATATAAATTTATAAATTATATTTTAATTCCTGGAGGCAATAAATCTCTGTAAGTGGTATTTTTTCTAAAGAAAAGTGCTATTTTTGGAAGGATTGGTACAACTTTTAGCTTTCTTTCATAAGCGATTGCCATAATGTTTTTCAATAAATCATTAATGAATTGTTCATCTTCAAATCCTTCAAAAGTATTTAACCGAGTTAAAAAAATCTTCTTTTCTTGAAAAGAATATTCTAAAGTGACCAACTTTCCGTCTAGTGTAGTTTCAAATTGTCTTGCAAAAGTATTATCTCTAATTTCCATGATTTCACGTACTTCCATATCTATTAATAGTATTGATACTTCTGTGAGAAGCATTTTAGAGTTAGTATTGGTTTGATTTTGGATTTCGCATTTAGTAAAAATGCGTTATGCAAATATACCGCTATTTTGTTCTAAGTCAAAGGCTTTTTTGGCATTAGTTGCCATTCAAGTCTAAGATTAACACATTTATTAAAGGCTTTCTTCTAAATTGTTTTTTACCTATTCATAATTCCTGCACAATTTATAATTACAATTTCGATTATATCATAGAAAACCACTAATTTTATATAGATTTCAAAACTTTAATAGCGCCGTCAAGACAGTTAACCCTAATTACGATGAGTAAAATACCTGTTTATTTTATGCCAGGAATGGCAGCAAGTTCCGCAATTTTTGAGAGAATTAAATTGCCCGAAGACACTTTTGAAATTTATTTATTAGAGTGGATTTTACCTGAAAAAGAGGAGACTTTGGTCAACTATGCCAAGAGAATGTCAGTTAATGTTAAACATGAAAATGCTGTTTTAATTGGGGTTTCTTTTGGAGGGATTTTGGTTCAGGAAATGAAGCAGTTTTTGAATGTTAGAAAAGTGATTATTGTTTCTAGTGTAAAATCAAATATGGAGTTGCCCCGAAAAATGAAAATTGCCAAATCTACCAAAGCCTATAAACTTATACCAACAAATTTACTACTTAACGTTGAAAACTTGGCCAAGTATGCTTTTGGTTCCTATGTTAAGCAACGATTGAAATTGTACGAAAAATTCCTTTCGGTTAGGGACAAAGATTACTTAGATTGGTCTATTGAGCAAATTATCAATTGGGAGAGAACAGAAATTGACCCCACAATTGTGCACATTCATGGTGATGCTGATGAGGTGTTTCTTTTTAAATACATCAAAAAATGTATTGTGGTCAAAGACGGAACACATATCATGATTTTAAATAAATACCGATGGTTCAATGCTAATCTTCCTGAAATTATTTTGGAATAGCAGATGCTTTTGGTTTGGTTTTTGTAGTTTTACGATGTAAACTTATTGATGTGATTATGAAAAAGACAAACGCCCTTTTATCAATTTTGATTGTAGTTATAACTTCAGGATTTTTAATCTTCGGCACTTCTGTAGCTAAGAAAGAAATTATTCTTCACCAAGGAACTGCTTTATATTTTCCAATAGAAGTTGACTTTGCTGGAGAAAAAGCGCCGTTGCAAGTCAGTGATGTCAGAGAAAGATTGGACAGAGAATTGTTAATTAACGCTAATTTGCATTCTTCAACTACTTTAATTATTAAAAGAGCCAATCGTGCTTTTCCAATTATTGAACCAATTCTTCAAAAATACAATGTTCCCGATGATTTCAAATATTTAGCAGTAATTGAAAGCGCTTTAACCAATGCGGTTTCCTCTGCTGGTGCTCGGGGTGTTTGGCAATTCATGCCAGAAACAGCCAAAGAAAAAGGTATGGAAATTACGGAAACTGTTGATGAACGATATCATTTAGAGAAGGCAACTGAGGCCGCTTGTAAGTATTTGCTTGTTGCTAAAGAAAAATTTGGCTCTTGGACTTTAGCTGCTGCTTCCTATAATGGCGGAATGAATGGTGTTAATAAAAAAATAGCTGAGCAAAAAGTTTCCGATTATTATGATTTGGCTTTGACTGATGAAACCTCTCGCTATGTTTTTAGGATTTTGGCCTTGAAGGAAATTATGAAAAGCCCAGAAAAATATGGTTTCAATCTCTTTCCAAGTGATTTATACGAAAGTATTCCTTTCAAGAAGATTGCGGTAGACACTACAATAAACGATTTGGCCGATTTTGCAAAAACACAAGGTATCAATTATAAAATCTTAAAAATTCATAATCCATGGTTGCGAGATAGAAAATTGGACAACCCAAACAATAAAAAGTATGAAATAGAAATCCCTTTAGAAGGATATTAGTATATAAAAAAACCACCATTTTTGGTGGTTTTTTTATGGAATAGTAGTAAGATTTAGATTTTCTTCATCTGATCTTTCATCATCTTGATTTGGTCTTTCAACATGCCTTGCTTGTCTAGTTTTTTTGCTTCGTTCAACAAGTTGGTCGCTTCTAATTTTCTTCTTCTAGACATGGCAACACCTGCTAAATTTAATTTTGCAACAGCCAAATCCATATCCATGTTTAATCCAAGTTCAATTGCTTTTTTGAAATATTTCTCTGCTTGGGTCAAATTTGTTTGCGAAAGCATCAAACCGTGAAGGTAATTATAATATCCTTGCTGTTTTTGAACTAAAGCCGTTTCGGGATTTTTGATTTTATCTAGCCATACTTTTGCGCCAGCAAAATCTTGTTTACGTAACTTTAAAAAGGCCAGTAAAATGAATTCGTTTTTGAAATAAAGAAAAATAGGAATACCAGATATTAGAATTAGAAAAATTCCATTACCTATATTACCTTCCGTAAATTGCCAAATGCCAGTAGCTACAATCAGTCCGGCTAGAATTAGTTTAATATTTTTGTGAAACATAGTTTAATATTTTAAGATTGTAAAGGTAATAAAAGGAATTTAAAATATTTTTATAAAACTACTTGTCAGAAAAAAAAAGGTTTGTATATTTGCACTCGGTTTTACGGTAACAATATCCGTATCCCAAATTAAGCAAATAAATTAAGATTTTTAAAGATACAAAGCAATGAGCAAAAGAACGTTTCAACCATCGAAAAGAAAAAGAAGAAATAAACACGGATTCATGGACAGAATGGCTTCTGCAAATGGAAGAAAAGTGCTTGCTCGTCGTAGAGCTAAAGGAAGACATAAATTGACTGTTTCTTGTGAGCCAAGACACAAAAAATAATGGTTAGCAATAATCAATATCAAGGCGTTACTATTTTTTAGTAACGCCTTTTTTTATATCTTGTCAACTCAAAATAAAACAACACAAAACAATATAACTAACTACAATACAATTTATAATGCCAAAAGATAACTCCATAAATTCGGTTTTAATTATAGGTTCAGGACCAATCGTAATCGGACAAGCCTGCGAATTTGATTATGCAGGTTCACAATCGGCTCGTTCCATCAGAGAAGAAGGAATTGAAGTTATTTTGATTAATTCCAATCCTGCAACCATCATGACCGATCCGTCGATGGCCGATTATGTATATTTGTTACCATTGACCACTAAATCCATTATTCAAATTCTGAAGGAACATCCTCAAATTGATGCAGTTTTACCCACAATGGGAGGGCAAACTGCTTTAAACTTGTGTTTGGAGGCTGATGAAAAAGGTATTTGGAAAGATTTTAACGTCAAAATGATTGGGGTTGATGTTCATGCTATTAATATAACTGAAGATAGAGAACAGTTTAAACAATTGCTTAAAAAAGTCGGAGTGCCATCAGCTCCAGCTGAAATTTGCACTTCTTTTCTGCGTGGTAAAGAAATTGCCCAAGAATTTGGTTTTCCATTAGTTATACGTCCATCTTTTACTTTGGGTGGAACTGGAGCAGCAATTGTCTATAAAAAAGAGGATTTCGCTGAAAAGCTAACTTATGGACTAGAAATGTCACCCATTCATGAAGTTTTAATTGACAAAGCTTTAATGGGCTGGAAAGAATACGAACTAGAATTACTTCGCGATAAAAATGATAATGTTGTTATTATTTGTTCCATAGAAAATATGGATCCAATGGGAATTCATACAGGAGATTCCATTACGGTTGCACCAGCCATGACATTATCAGATACTACTTTTCAAAAAATGCGTGATATGGCAATTTTGATGATGCGTAGCATTGGCAATTTTGCTGGAGGTTGCAATGTGCAATTTGCCGTTTCACCTGATGAAAAGGAAGATATTGTTGCCATAGAAATCAATCCGAGAGTTTCGCGTTCTTCTGCATTGGCATCAAAAGCTACAGGTTATCCTATTGCAAAAATTGCATCTAAACTAGCTTTGGGTTATAATTTGGACGAACTTCAAAATCAAATTACCAAATCAACTTCGGCATTGTTTGAACCGACTTTGGATTATGTTATTGTAAAAATTCCACGTTGGAATTTCGATAAATTTGAAGGAGCTGACCGAACTTTAGGATTGCAAATGAAATCCGTTGGAGAAGTTATGGGAATTGGACGATCATTCCAAGAAGCCTTGCACAAAGCCACACAGTCATTAGAAATTAAGCGCAACGGACTTGGCGCTGACGGAAAAGGATATAAAAATTATGAGCAAATTATCGAGAAATTGACTTTTGCAAGTTGGGACAGGGTTTTTGTTATTTACGATGCCATTGCCATGGGAATTCCATTGAGTAGAATTCACGAAATTACTAAAATTGATATGTGGTTTTTGAAACAATACGAAGAATTGTATTCGTTGGAAAAAGAGATTACTAATTACAAAATAGATACTTTGCCAAAAGAATTATTACTTGAAGCAAAACAAAAAGGTTATGGTGACCGACAAATTGCGCACATGTTGGGCTGTTTAGAAAGTCAAGTATATAAATTGCGTGAGGATCAAAATGTGAAACGTGTTTACAAATTAGTAGATACTTGCGCTGCTGAATTCAAGGCATTGACACCTTATTATTACTCCACTTTTGAAGCTGAAATTGAAACTGCAACTGGAGAAAGATACGTTCACAACGAAAGTATTGTCACCAATAAAAAGAAAGTGGTTGTTTTAGGTTCGGGTCCAAACAGAATTGGGCAAGGAATTGAATTTGATTATTCCTGCGTTCATGGAGTTTTGGCTGCAAAAGAATGTGGTTACGAAACGATTATGATAAACTGTAACCCAGAAACGGTTTCTACTGATTTTGATACGGCCGATAAATTGTATTTCGAACCTGTTTTTTGGGAACACATTTACGACATCATTCGTCACGAAAAACCAGAAGGCGTTATTGTACAATTGGGTGGACAAACGGCTTTAAAACTAGCAGAGAAATTATCTAAATATGGCATAAAAATTCTTGGAACTTCTTTTGATGCGTTGGATTTAGCTGAAGATAGAGGTCGTTTTTCAGAATTGTTAACCGAGTTAAAAATTCCTTTCCCACAATTTGGCATCGCTGAAAGTGCTGAGGAAGCATCGAAATTAGCTGATACTTTAGATTTTCCTTTATTAGTTCGTCCATCGTATGTTTTGGGTGGACAAGGCATGAAAATTGTCATCAATAAGCAAGAATTGGAAGAACATGTAATTGATTTGTTGAAATCCATTCCTGGAAATAAATTGTTGCTTGACCATTATTTGGATGGCGCCATTGAGGCCGAAGCAGATGCTATTTGCGATGGTGAAAATGTCTATATCATTGGAATTATGGAGCATATTGAACCTTGTGGTATTCACTCAGGAGATTCAAATGCCACATTGCCGCCGTTTAATTTGGGGGAATTTGTAATGCAACAAATCAAAGATCATACTCATAAAATTGCTTTGGCGTTGCAAACGGTGGGTTTAATCAATATTCAATTTGCCATTAAAGACGATATTGTTTATATCATTGAAGCCAATCCAAGAGCTTCGAGAACAGTGCCGTTTATTGCGAAAGCTTATGGGGAACCATATGTCAATTATGCGACAAAAGTAATGCTTGGCGTAAATAAAGTAACTGATTTTAAATTCAATCCGCAGTTGAAAGGATATGCCATCAAACAGCCAGTTTTCTCTTTCAGCAAATTCCAAAATGTCAACAAAGCTTTAGGACCAGAAATGAAATCTACGGGCGAGAGTATTCTCTTTATAGACGATTTGAAGGACGATCAGTTTTATGAATTGTATTCGAGACGAAAAATGTATTTGAGTAAATAAAAAAAAGTCCCATAATTGGGATTTTTTTATTTATTATTTCTAAAAATTTATTAATCTCCATGCTACTTGCTCTTTTTTTACATAATAAAGTTGCTTTTCTTTTATTAATATTTTCCTAGTCAGCCTCAATATAGTTGTATATGCTAAGTTTTTTTGAGGAATAGGTATTTTATAAACTTAAAAAAACTTAAAGTTTCAAGCCTATTCTCATTAAAGCATTCATTCAATTGACACAATGCAACAAAAACTATAAGATGGTCTTTTAGATGATAGCATTTGGCTTGTGATTCTTGGATTTACTAGCGCTATTGTTTTGATAGGTTTTTTTTGAACCATACAATGGCGACTTCTGCGGCTTCCAATAATTTTCCAGGTTCTTCAAATAGATGAGTGGCACCATGAATGATTTTTAATTCTTTTGTTGCTTTTAATTCGTCATAGGCTTGTTCGTTTATTTGTATTACTGTTGTGTCTAGGCCACCAACGATTAACAAAGTTGGTGCTGTTACTTTTTTTAAGACATTAAATGCTAAATCAGGACGTCCACCGCGCGACACTACAGCTTTTATTATATTACCAAAATGGGCTGCTGCTCGTAATGCAGATGCCGCACCGGTGCTTGCACCAAAATAGGCAAGGGGTAAATTCATGGTGCTTTTTTGTATTGTCAACCAGTGTGTTACTTCGATTAATCTACTGGTGAGTAAATCGATGTCAAATCTAGTTTCGTAGATTTTATCTTCATCTTCTGTAAGTAAATCAAATAGAAGGGTAGCAATTTTTTGATACTGAATTAATTCGGCCACGTATTTATTTCTTGGACTTAATCTGCTGCTGCCACTTCCATGTGAAAAGACAACTATTCCAATTGCATTTTCGGGGAGAACTAAATCTCCTTTTAGCGTTACGTTACCTAGCTCTATGTTTATGGTTTTGTTTTTCATCATACTATTTTTATGGTGAACCAAAGTGCTAACTATAGCTCATTTCTTTCAGCATATGAATAACTTCGTCGTCTTCAACTTGTTGGAAATCTTCGTAAAATTCACCTACGCTATTGAAATATTTCGATGAAGTCAAACAAATAAATTCATCCGATTCCACTTGAAAAGTGACTATAGCATCTTCTGGTGCAACGGGTACGGCCACAATTATTTTTGAAGGATTACTTTTTCGAAGCATGGCAATACTGGCCAACAGTGTGCTGCCAGTTGCAATACCATCATCGACTAGAATGATGTTTTTACCTTTGACAGCAAGGGGTTTATGGTCACCTCGATAAAGTTTGTATTTTTCTTTGAGCTGTTTTCTCAATTGCATTACTTCGGAATTAACGTATTCCTCCGACACTTCTGAATGTTTGTGCACAACCATTGTTTCTATTGAAACTGCGCCAATTGCAAATTCCTTGTTATAAGGATGTCCAATTTTTTTTGAGAGAATAACATCCAAGGGGAGCTTTAATTTTTTTGAAATTTCATATGCAACAGGAACACCTCCTCTAGGAATTGCAAGAACGATGGAGTTGGTGTTGTGGTATTTTTGTAGTTGATCTGCTAGTAGTAAACCAACTTCTTTTCTGTTTTTAAATACTTCGTTGTACATAATTCAGTGGTTTTTAATGAATACTAATTTAAGAACTATAATTTCATAAAGTTACTGATTTGTAGCTACTTTGGGTTCCTTTTTTGAAATTATTTTCTTTAAGTATTCTTTAATTTCCTTGAATATGAATGAATGTTTATTTGAGTAGGAAGTCAAACTTGATAGTTACTTTTTTCGACACTTTTTTACTCACCACGCTAGGTATTTTAATATCAAAATCATCTGTGTTAACATCAAAGCTAGAATCTATTTTAATTCCATCTTCGGTTTTTTTGATTTTAGCAATGATGTTTATTTCTTTTGTTTTTCCGTGCATTTCTAGTTTTCCTTTAAGCGAAAACTCCTTTGCTGTAGCAGTTAGTTTTGTTACATCAAAATTTTCTATTTTTCCATTGAAGGTGGCTTTCGAATAAGTATCACTTTCTAAATAATTTTCATTAAAATGTTCTTCCATAAGAGCAATTTTAAAGCGAAAGCCTTTGATTAATGCTAAACTTGCAATTTCTCCTGTTTTGGGATTTAGTATGCACGTTACATTCTCATTTTTTGCTTTTACCTCCTCAAAGGAAGGAACGGATGCTTCAAAAGTAATTTTGCCAGTTTTTGTAATCATTTTATTTTGGCCAATACCAATGGTTGAAATGAAGAACAAACTAAATAGGACTATTTTTTTCATGAGATGTGATTATTAATTTTGTAGACCTTCTTGCTGCCATTGAATGATGATATCGATAGTTGTTTGTGGTAATCGAGCTCCTGTTGGCATCAGTCCAGTTTCTCCTTGTGGTCTTGAAATTCGATCAATCAAACCACGGTTTAGAACAGCATCTTTTACTTCATTAAAGTTTGTTAAAGGCATTGGTGCACCATTGATAGGCGTTGTAGCATGGCAAGAAGTGCAATTATTGTCTATAATGGATTTTATATTCGACAAATAGGTAATATCATTTAATCCTGGATTGGCAACAAGGTCTGAGGAGCTTTCGTTAGTACATCCCGCTATTATACCCGTCGCAAAGAGTATGTAAAGAACAAGTTTGTAATCTTTCATTTTTATAGTTTTAACC
>JBILYQ010000329.1:0-2675 GCA_044377655.1 Flavobacterium sp. | reverse complement strand
AAACGGATGTAATTCCTGCCAAAGGAAGCAGAAAATAAAGCATTGAAAGTTTACGCATTTTCATTTTGTTTTTACTTATCCAAAAATATTACTCTGCTAAGTATAACGGAAAGCTATTTGGATTTATTATAAACATTCTTTTGAACAAAAGGCAAAACGCTAAAAATAGCCGCTTACCTACTAGTTATCATATTTTTATAAAATAACTTTAACGTTTAATTGGGTTTCTTAAGCCATTTTTCAATAAGATGTGGATTGAATTGAAATTTATTTTGAATACAAGCGTTATCTTATTACTTTTACCCAATAAATAAAACACTTATGTCTCAATCTATATTGTCTTTAAAAAACGTAACTATTTATCAAGAAAATAAAGTTATTTTATCTCAAGTTAATCTTGATGTTAAAGAAGGCGAATTCCTTTATATCATTGGAAAAACAGGTTCTGGAAAAAGTAGTTTTATGAAAACCCTCTATGGTGATTTAGATTTGACAGAAGGAGAAGGAAACATTGTTGGCTATGATTTGGCCAAGTTAAAAGAAAAAGACATTCCCTATTTGAGAAGAAAAATAGGAATTGTTTTCCAAGATTTCAAATTGCTGCCAGACAGGAATGTCAATGAAAATATGCTGTTTGTCTTGAAAGCTACGGGTTGGACTGACAAACATGAAATGCAAGACAAAATCGATGAAGTTTTAGATAAAGTTGGTATGAAAGGCTTTGCCAATAAAATGCCACATCAACTTTCTGGCGGAGAACAACAACGCGTTGCCATTGCAAGAGCTTTATTGAATGACCCCGAATTAATTTTGGCAGATGAGCCAACAGGAAACCTTGATCCTCAAACGAGCGTGGAAGTTTTGGAAGTATTAAAAAAAATTAATACCAACGGAAAAACCGTTATTATGGCAACCCATGATTATGCGTTATTAATGAAATTCCCATCAAAAACTTTGAAATGTGAAGATAGCACAATCTTTGAAGTCGTTCAAAGAAGTGTTTAATTTTTGAGAGTTGAAACTACTCTCTCGCTCACAAATTTAGCCAAAAGCAAGACCACAAATGGGAAGGTTACAAGATGAAACCTATCGCCTTGACCGCAAGATATCCCAGATAAAACATAGATGTAAATTATGAAAAAAGCAACAAAACTAATCGGATTTACGTTTTTGTAGCTTTTAAAACCATAGAAAATAGCTAGAAGAAAACCAAGTATGGTAAAAAGCCTATTTTGCCATTTTGAAACAAAATACATTGCTTCTTTAAAAAAATCAAAATAGCTCGTTTCATTATTATTTTTGCAATCCTCAATGCAAGCATTTCCTGTTTTTGAATTCTCAACGACATCCGAAAAATAAGCCTTCACTAGATTTATAAAATTGTGACTTATTTGGTATTTTAAATCTTCTTTTGCCACTTTTTTCTGTTCTGTAAAAACCAATCCAAACAAATATTCTGCTCTTGGATTGTTGATTTGACTGTATTCTTTTCCGTTTTTGAAGCATTCTGCCTTGCTACAAAGATAATTATGATAAGTAACGCCATCAATGTAACTAATGGTAAAATCGCCATATTGTGCTTTCATTCCTATCACTTGGATACCAATCAACAAAAAACTTCCATACAAGAAAAGAATACTTTTACTTCTGTAATTTCCAACGATTTCTTTAACAAAATAAAGTCCAATGACTATGGCTAAGAATTTTGAACCTGGTTTAATCAACATACTTGAAAAAAGCAAAGACAAAGACAAGGACAAATACCAAAATTCTTTTGTCTTGTAGTATTTAAAGAGAAGATAAAAAACAATGATAATAAAGAAAACATAGATATTCTCGGTGAGCAAATGATAATTTAAAACAATATTTCCAATAAAAAAAAAAGGAATAATAGCAAACCAAAACGCTTTTTTTACATCAATAAAACTTTTCAAAATCTCAAACAAAACAAGAGAAGTGCCAATCCAACAAAAAATATTTACATAAAAACTCCATTCGTAGATTCCGGCATCAGAACTGCCAAATAAATAAGGAAAGCCCGTTATGAAAGCCATTAAAAGAGGTCTGTAATAGTGGACCGTGAATTTTAAAAACATTTTTGAGGCTGATTCGTGATAATTCTGCGAATCAGGATAAATACTATTCTGACTTTCTAGTTGCAGTAAAAAAGCAACAATATGCAAACATAATAATCCGATTATAAGAATCAAAAGGTGGTATTTGTATTTGGATAAGTCTATCTTCATTATTTTAGTTTAAACAAAAATAACGAATTAATTGCGTTTTAAAATTAGAAATGTAGCTTTGTGTTTTGGTTTAAAATTTATGTCAGCTATTCAAATGAACAAATTATCGATTATCATTCCTGTTTTCAATGAAGGCAAGACCGTTCATTTGATATTAGATAAAATAAAAAACGTTTCACTTCCCCAAAATATTCAAAAAGAAATCATCATTGTTAACGATTGCTCAACGGATGATACTTCGGACGTTATAAAAAATTACATTGCTGAAAATCTTGAATTGCCAATTTTGTTTCTTGAACACGATAAAAACAAAGGAAAAGGTGCTGCTTTACACACAGGAATAGCAAGAGCTTCTGGAGAATTTACTATTATTCAAGACGCTGATTTAGAATATGATCCAAAAGAATATCAGATACTTTTGCAACCTGT
>JBILYQ010000298.1:0-3018 GCA_044377655.1 Flavobacterium sp. | reverse complement strand
TTTATATCGAATGGCTCCAAAAGTGGCAATAGGGACATCAAATTGAATTCTTTCATTGGCATATTTTACCGCATTTGACGTTACTCTTCGTTGCGCATCCAAACAAGCGGCTGCCAATTTTATACGTCCAACATTCAAAGAATTCATGGCAATTTTAAATCCGTTGCCTCTTTCAGAAAGCATGTTTTCGGCAGGAACTTTGGTATCATTAAAGAACACTTGACGCGTTGAAGAAGCACGAATTCCTAATTTATGCTCTTCTTCATTCATCGTAATTCCGTTGGCAGAATCATTTTCTACGATGAAGCCTGTAATGTTTTTATCGTCACCAATTCTCGCAAAAACAATAAATACCGAACAAAAACCGGCATTAGAAATCCACATTTTTTGTCCCGTGATGGAATAGGTTTTTCCATCTTCCGATAAAACGGCTTTGGTTTTCCCAGAATTGGCATCACTTCCTGCGCCTGGTTCTGTTAAGCAATAAGCACCAAACCATTCGCCAGAAGCCAATTTTGGTACATATTTTTGTTTTTGTTCTTCGGTTCCATAAAGTGTAATTGGCATCGTTCCAATTCCCGTATGCGCACCGAATGCTGTTGAAAACGAACCCGTAGCTCCCGAAATATAGTCGCAAACAAGACACGTATCCACAAATCCCATTCCCATACCACCATAGTTTTCAGGAACGGCAACGCTTAAAAACCCCATTTCACCCGCTTTGCGCATCGTTGCTTCGGTAAAAGCATAGTCTTTTGCTTCAAAACGGTTTTTATTTGGCCAAATTTCTTTATCCACGAATTCTTTAACAGAATCACGCATCATAATTTGCTCTTCTGAAAAATCTTCTGGTGTAAAGATATTTTCACATTTGGTTTCTTTTACAATGAATTGACCACCTCTAGTTATATCGCTCATTTTTTTTAAAGATTAAAGATAATAGACGAATAGATGATAGACGTCCTACCTTGATTTGAAAATTATTATTTATTTAAAGTATTTTGAAAAGACATAGTTGCCTTTTGGAACTCTTCAATTTTTATTTCAATGGCATTGGTGTATTCTTCTGTTATGTATTTTCTGTGATTTGCTAATAAAAGTTGTGTTTGCAATTCAAAAGAAGACCCTAACGATACATTTAGGAAATGACTAAAAGATTTATCAGTTCTGCTTGAACCCTCTGCTATATTTGAAGGTATCGAGATAGAACATCTATCCATTTGACTTTTTAAACCAAATTTTTCTGAGCTTGGATAAGTATCCGTAAGGTCCAAAATTAGTTTAGCTATTTCCATTCCCATTTGCCAAATTTTTAGTTTTTTAAAATTATGTCTTTTGAAATCGCTCATATGCTTTTTTTTAAAGATGATAGAAAATAGACGAAGAGATAAAAGACTTTGATATGATAAAGCAGATTTGTATCATAATAATCTATTATCTTTTAGTCTATTGTCTCTTTGTCTTCTAAAGTAATTCGTAAATTCCTGCACTTCCTTGTCCAGTTCCAACACACATACTTACAATTCCATATTTATTGCCCCGGCGTTTCATTTCGTCGAATAATTGTACTGATAATTTGGCACCGGTACAACCCAGTGGATGACCCAATGCGATGGCGCCACCATTGACGTTTACGATATCTGGATTTAATCCTAATTCTCGAATTACAGCTAATGATTGCGAGGCAAATGCTTCGTTTAATTCGATTAAATCAATGTCTTTTAATTGCAATCCTGCTTGTTTTAATGCTTTTGAGATAGCTTTTACGGGTCCAATTCCCATAATTCTTGGTTCAACTCCTGCTGAGGCAAAATTTACCAATCGTGCGATAGGAGTGAGGTTTAATTCTTTTACCATTTCCTCACTCATGATTAAAACAAACGCTGCGCCATCGCTCATTTGCGATGAATTTCCTGCAGTTACACTTCCATCAGCGGCGAAAACGGGTTTTAATCCAGCCAATGCTTCAACAGAAGTTCCTGCTCTTGGACCTTCATCTTTGTTTACTATATATGATTTTGTTTCCTTTTTACCATTTTCATTGATGAAAGTTTGCTCAACCGTAATTGGAACAATTTGTTTGTCAAATTTGCCATCGGCTTGCGCTTTTAATGCTTTCCTATGTGAGTTAAAAGCGAACTCATCTTGATCTTCACGAGAAACATTGAATTGTTTGGCAACGGCTTCGGCAGTCAATCCCATTCCCCAATAATAATCTTCATTTCCTGCTTTTGCTACAGCATAATCCGGGGTTGGTTTATATCCTCCCATTGGAATAAAACTCATACTTTCAGCTCCACCTGCAATGATGCAATCTGCCATTCCTGACTGGATTTTAGCGCTTGCCATTCCGATGGTTTCTAATCCTGAAGCGCAATATCTGTTGACTGTTACTCCAGGAACATCGGTTACTTTTAATCCCATTAATGAAATTAATCGACCTACGTTTAGACCTTGTTCAGCTTCTGGCATGGCGTTTCCAACCATTACGTCGTCAATTCTTTTTTTGTCGAAATCAGGCAATTCATTCATCATAAATTGGATAGTTTCTGCTGCCAATTCATCAGGACGTTTAAATCTGAATACGCCTTTTGGTGCTTTTCCCACGGCGGTTCTGTATGCTTTTACGATATAGGCTGTTTTCATTTTTTTTATTTTTGAGAGGAAAGAAGCAAGAGTTAAGATCGCTTCGCTGAAAGATTGTTTCTGTCTTTCTTCTTTCTTCTTGTTTCTAATTTCTAATTTCTCAACGGTTTTCCTTTGGTTAACATAAATTGGATGCGTTCCAATGTTTTTCTTTCTGTACACAAACTCAAGAAAGCTTCACGTTCAATATCTAATAAATATTGTTCAGACACCAATGTAGCTTCAGATAAATCACCACCAGCCATAACATAAGCCAGTTTGTTTGCAATTTTAAGATCGTGTTCCGAGATGTATTTACCGGCAACCATTTGATTGGTTCCAACTAAGAACATTCCCAACGCTTGTTTTCCTAAAACTTTTACGTCATTTCTG
>JBILYQ010000069.1:0-9083 GCA_044377655.1 Flavobacterium sp. | reverse complement strand
AATCAAAGACACTTTTGTATCCTGTGAAGCGATGGCAATTGACACGCAAGAAATGAAAATTTTCGATAAAGTTGCCTGTCATTTC
Organism: Flavobacterium sp.; assembly: GCA_044377655.1. Classification (GTDB taxonomy): domain Bacteria; phylum Bacteroidota; class Bacteroidia; order Flavobacteriales; family Flavobacteriaceae; genus Flavobacterium. Next base: position 8,998 of record JBILYQ010000069.1, on the reverse strand, counting down.
GGTTATCGGGAAAGTGTTTTCAAGCACGAAGTGAAAGACCAATTTATTATTACTTCGGTGGTGTTTAAATTGACCAAACGCAATCACAAAATCAATATTTCGTATGGAGATATTACCAAAGAGTTAGAAAAAAATAACATCATCACTCCTACTTTAAAGGACGTTTCCAATGCGGTTATTGCCATTCGAGAAAGCAAATTACCCGACCCAAAAGTATTGGGCAACAGTGGTAGTTTTTTCAAAAATCCGATAATTCTGAAATCTGAATACGAAAAAATCCACACCTTGCATCCCGAAATGCCACATTATGTAATTTCGGAAACTCACGTGAAAGTTCCCGCAGGCTGGCTTATTGAAAGAGCAGGTTTCAAAGGAAAACGCTTTGGCGATGCAGGAATTCATAAAAACCAAGCGCTGGTTTTAGTCAATTATGGAAACGCCACAGGACAAGAAATTTTAGCCGTTTCCCAAGACATTCAAGTAACAGTTTTAAAGGAATTTGGCATTGCCATTGAAGCAGAAGTGAATGTGATATAAAATTCACAAGTAGCAACTCATAAATTACGATTGATTTTTGTACTTTTGCTGACGTTTTAAAAAAGACAATAAATCCATTATATGTTACTAATTTTACTCTGTTTATTTATTGCCGTTGTACTCATTCAATTCCTTTATTACATTGTGGTTTTTGGTAAATTTTCGTTTGCCATACCTCAAACCGCTACTCCAAAAAGAATTCCAATATCTGTAATTGTTTGCGCAAAAAACGAAGAAGAAAATGTCAAAAACTTTATTCCAATTCTTGCACAACAAAACTATCCCGATTTCGAAATTGTCTTGATTGACGATGCTTCGAGCGATGATACTTTGGAGATTTTTGAAGCTTTTGAAAAACAATATTCCAATGTTAAATTGGTGAAAGTAGAAAATAACGAAGCCTTTTGGGGCAATAAAAAGTTCGCTTTAACGTTAGGTATAAAAGCCGCTAAGCACGAATATCTATTGTTTACCGATGCTGATTGCTATCCCGTTTCAAAAGATTGGATAACCTCAATGAGTTCTCAATTCACAATGCACAAAACCATTGTTTTGGGCTATGGCTCGTATGAAAAAATAGCAAATTCTTTCTTTAATAAAATCATCCGTTTTGAAACATTATTGACGGCGACACAATATTTTGGATGGGCAAAAATCGGGAAACCCTACATGGGCGTTGGCCGAAATTTAGCCTACAAACGTGAAGAATTTTTCAAAGTGAACGGCTTTATTGAACACATGAAAATCCGTTCGGGCGATGATGATTTATTCATCAATCAGGCGGCAAATTCTAAAAACACCACCATATGTTTCTTGCCGGATAGTTTCACCTATTCCAAACCAAAAACGAGTTTCAAAGATTGGTTTACCCAAAAAAGAAGACACGTTTCGACTGCGAAACATTATAAAATATTTGACAAAAACCAATTGGGGCTTTTCTATATTTCTCAAATTTTGTTTATTGCATTGCCAATCATTTTGCTTGCTTTTCAATTTCAATGGATTGTTGTTTTAAGTTTAATTGGTTTTCGCTACTTATTTGCATGGATAACCATGGGATTTGCGGCCGGAAAACTCAAAGAAAAAGACGTTATGTATTGGTTTCCGATTATTGAAATCATTCTAATTTTTACGCAATTGAATGTTATTATTTCTAATACATTCTCAAAACCGGTAAATTGGAAATAAAGTCACACATAGAAAACGCGAAGAAAGGCGACCAAGTAGCATTTACCTATTTGCTTGACCATTATTGGAACGAAGTCTATGGTTTTATGCTCAAACGTACCGAAAACGAAACCGATGCAGAAGACATTACCATTGAAACCTTCTCCAAAGCTTTCGACAAAATTGCCACTTACAACCCCGAATTTCAATTCAATACTTGGCTGATTGCTATTGCCAAAAACGTTCATATCGATTTATTTCGGAAGAAGAAATCGTCTCTTTTTGTGGAAATCACCGATGAGGAAGACCAGCAGGCTTACAATGTGGCGGACAGCTCACCATCGGCGGAAGACGAACTGATTACCGAGCAAAATTTATCGCAGTTATTGCAATACATCAAAGAGTTGAAACCCCATTATCAGGAAGTAATTCAACTGCGTTATTTTCAGGAAATGAGTTATCAGGAAATTGCCGAACAACTTTCCGAACCTTTGAGCAACGTTAAAATCAAGTTGCTTCGTGCCAAAAAACTGCTGGCAGAAATCATCCAAAACAAACGATAAACCTGATCGTTTAAAAATTTTCGGTATTTAGCACAATATTTTATATATAATTGAAGTTATATGTTAAATCACTCTTGTTAATTCCGCGCTTATGTAACATCGATACTTAACCATTAAAACTATTTATTATGTCAAACGTTAGTATCTTTGAAAAAAAGTGGATTGACCTTGTTTTTGAAGGCAAAAACAAAGCTTATGGCGCTTATCAATTGCGTCAGGAAAATCCAAAAACCACCATCAAAGCCCTTTTTTCAGCACTGCTGTTGGTAGCCGCTCTTTCCAGTTTGGGAATGCTTGTTAGTGCTTTCAATGTAAAACCAATCGTAGCACCAATTCTTCCTCCCGACATCATTATCACGGTAACCAATGCCAATTTCTTAAAAAAAGAGGAACCTAAAAAAGCAATCGTACCCTTGAAAAAAGAGGAACCAAAAGACATTGTGGAGAAAAAAGAATTGATTGACCCAAAGATTGTAAAAGCCAATGAAAATCCGACAGACGTTGCCACCAACAAAGAGATAAAAGAGACACCGCCAATCAATCAAGGAAGTGAAAATGGAACCGGAGTGCTGACTATTCCTTCGGGAACGCCAAGTGGAACCGAGAAAATGCCAACTGACAACCCAAACGGAACAAACACTGTTATGGAACTTGACAAACTACCTGAATATCCTGGTGGTTTGAATAAATTTAGAGAATATATTGGCAACAATTTTGAAAAACCAGAGATTAATAATGAAACAACCGTTCGTGTTTTGATGTCGTTTGTGATTGAAAAAGACGGCTCGATGACTGACATAAAAGTACTCAGAAATCCAGGCTATGGTTTGGACAAAGAAGCCATCAGGGTTTTAAAATCCCTAAAAACCAAATGGACGCCGGGAATAAAAGACGGAAAAAAAGTGAGAACACTGTACACCTTACCTATTTCTGTAAAAATGGAATAATTGCTTCGCCATAGCTTTTATATTTAAGTAGTTGCTTATCCCTTTGAGCTCAATGATGCTATAATCGCAACAATTTTATAGTGGCATTGAGCTCAACTAGGTCTTGAGCGCAGGTTTTTAGAATATAGTACGGATGTTAGCTGCCTTGTTTGTATTGTTGAAAGCTATTTTTTATATATTAGCTAAGTGTAAAATAATGACGTTTATCAGACAAAGCTAACTGGAATTGGCATGTTTGAGATGATTTTGTTAGATATATACAAGTTAGCAGTAATGTTGAAAAACGAAACAACTTAAATATTTATGTTTAAAAAATATTCTCTTTTACTATTATTCATTTTATTATTAACAAGTGTTAATTCGACAGCGCAAACTCAAGCAGAAATGAATCAAACTGCATACAATGATTTTAAGAAAGCTGATGCAGTACTTAATAAATTTTATATGCAGGTAATGAAAATCTTGAATGAGAAAGAGAAAAAATTAATGATTCTCGCTCAAAAAGACTGGTTGAAATTCAGAGATTCACATTGCAAATTTGAGATTGAACACTATGACGGCGGAAGCATTCAGCCACTTCTTTATTCTACTTGCTTGACAGAGCGAACAAATGTGAGAATTGAAGATTTAAAAGCAATTTTAGAAGATGAAGCACGATAAAAAACACTACTGCTAACAGCAGTTTTACCCAACTTTTAAATTACCGTCCTTTTCTAAAAAAATATCCCAATAAACCCAATTCCAATATCCAAAATCCTAAATCATTATCACTATCTTTGAGACTTCAAAAAATGCTTTTATGGAAACCGTTTTAGACAATAATTTACCCATTGGAAAGCCAAAATGGCTGAAGGTAAAACTACCTATTGGAGAAAAATATACCGAACTTCGTGGCTTGGTTGACAAATACAAGCTCAATACCATTTGCACCTCAGGAAGTTGTCCAAACATGGGCGAATGTTGGGGCGAAGGCACGGCAACGTTCATGATTTTGGGAAATATATGTACGCGCTCTTGTGGATTTTGTGGTGTAAAAACCGGAAGGCCCGAAACCGTAGATTGGGATGAACCCGAAAAAGTGGCGCGTTCTATTAAAATTATGAAAATCAAACACGCCGTTATCACAAGCGTTGACCGCGATGATTTGAAAGATATGGGGTCCATTATTTGGTACGAAACCGTGATGGCCATCCGCAGAATGAACCCCGAAACTACATTGGAAACCCTAATTCCCGATTTTCAAGGTGTGGAAAGAAACATCGACAGGATTATTGAAGCCAACCCAGAAGTGGTTTCTCATAACGTGGAAACCGTTCGCAGATTGACGCGTGAAGTTAGAATTCAGGCCAAGTATGATAAAAGTTTGGCGGTTTTGAAATACTTGAAAGACAAAGGAATCAAAAGAACAAAATCGGGGATTATGCTAGGTTTGGGCGAAACGGAGGAAGAAGTTATCCAAACCATGAAAGATTTGCGCGAGGCTAATGTGGATATTGTAACCATCGGTCAATACTTGCAACCGAGCAAAAAACACTTGCCTGTAAAGGAATTTATCACGCCTGAACAATTCGAAAAATACGAAAAAATAGGTAAAGAATTAGGTTTTCGCCATGTGGAAAGCGGTCCTTTGGTGCGTTCCTCTTATCATGCACAAAAACACATACTATAGTCGAAAGTCATAAAGTTGAAAGTCGAAAGACATTATTTTCTCGACTTTATAACTTTAAACTTTAAGCCCTTAATACTTATGACACGAATTGCCATCAATGGTTTTGGAAGAATTGGGAGAAATTTATTTCGATTGCTTTTAAACCATCCTTCTATTGAAGTAGTTGCCATCAACGACATTGCGGACAACAAAACGATGGCGCATTTGGTGAAATATGACAGTATTCACGGCATTTTGCCTTATCCGGTTTCCTATGATGATAACGCAATACTCATTGACGGAAAACCCTATTTGTTTTTTCATGAAAAGGAAATTTCCAAATTGGATTGGGAAAAACTGTCAATTGATATTGTTATTGAATCTACTGGGAAATACAGCACATTTGAAGACATCAACAAGCATATTTTGGCTGGAGCCAAAAAAGTAATTCTCTCCGCACCATCAGAAGTTCCCGAGATAAAAACAGTGGTTCTGGGCGTTAACGAAAGTGTTTTGGACGGCACAGAAAAGATAATCTCCAATGCAAGCTGCACAACGAACAATGCCGCTCCAATGATTAAAGTTATCAACGACCTTTGTGGCATTGAACAAGCTTATATTACAACCGTTCATTCTTACACAACGGACCAAAGCTTGCATGACCAACCGCACAAAGATTTACGTCGTGCCCGCGGTGCTAGTCAATCAATCGTACCAACAACGACGGGTGCGGCAAAAGCGCTGACCAAGATATTTCCAGAAATGGAAGGTAAAATTGGCGGTTGTGGCATTCGCGTTCCAGTTCCAGATGGTTCTTTGACCGATATTACTTTTAATGTAAAAAGAGCCGTTTCTATTGCAGAAATAAATGCTGCCTTCCTGAAAGCATCGCAAACCAACTTAAAAGGAATTTTGGACTACACGGAAGATCCTATTGTTTCAGTTGATATTATTGGCAATAAAAACTCGTGTCTTTTTGACGCGCAACTCACCTCTGTAATTGATAAAATGGTAAAAGTTGTAGGTTGGTATGACAACGAAATTGGCTATTCTTCAAGAATTATTGATTTAATTCTTTTATTGCAAAAATAATTTTGTTACTTTAAAAATTATTTAACGGATATTTATTGATTATGAAATGGTTTTGGCTACTCTTATTAGTTCCTACGTTAAGTTTTTCACAGAACAAAACTACACCTATTATTGATAGTGTGGATTACTACATTCAATTGGCAAACTTCAATAAAAAGACCAATAATTATAAATTCTCTTTGTTATCCTCACAGAAAGCATTGGATTATGCAAAGACAAAAAAAGACAAAAAAAGTCAAGCTATTGCACTTTTTTCATTGGGTTCCACCTATTTTGAGATAAAAAAAATCAACGATGCTGTTGATGCCTATACAAAAAGTTTGACTTTTTTCAACTTGCTTCCTCCTTCCTCCGAACAGGCATTATGCTATTATAGTATTGGACTTTGCTACATGGAAACAGAAGAGTTTTTAAAGGCGGAAACCAATTTTGAAAAAGCTAGAAAAATTTATAATACTTTAAAAATTGATGTAGCAACGCCGCTCAATCTTCAAAAAGCTATTTTATACAATGCCAAAGGAAAAACAAGTTTGGCAACAGAACTTCTCAATGAAATCATATCCAAACCAGACACTGAAGATTTGTTCAAATCAAAAGCGGAGGCCTTGTTCCAATTAGGGGTTATTGAAGAAAAACAAAATCGCAAAAATTTAGCGGCTAACTACCTAAATCGCGCCTTAAAACTGAATGCTGTAGAAGGGAATTTAGAACAAAAAAGTAAAATTCTCTTGGCGCTAAGCACCACTTACGAAAAATTACTAGACATTAATAAATCGCATGATTTATTAAAAAAACACATTAATATAAAAGATAGTTTAGCCTATTTAAACAATGAAAAACTAGGTGCCGAAGATTACGCTGATTTCAAAGAAAGTGAACGAATGAAGACCATTGAACAAATGAGTAAAGAAAATGAGTCGCAACAAAAGCAAAATAAATTCGCAAAACTCATCAGTATTTTGGCAATTGCATTGATTTCAATTCTCTCCTTATTAAGTTTGTCATTATATAAAAACAATATTATCAGAAACCAAACGAATATTTTGTTGAAGGAAAAAAACAAGGAACTTTTTTTAGCAAAAGAAAAAGCGGAGAAAGCCTCTCAGGCTAGAGCTGAATTTTTATCGACAGTGAGTCACGAATTGCGAACACCTTTGAACGCCATAAATGGAATTACGCATTTATTGCTGCAAGAACATCCCAAACAGAGTCAAATGAACTACCTGAATTCTTTAAAATTTTCAGGCAATTATTTGATAACCTTTATCAATGAAATTCTTGAAATTAACAGAATTGAATCCAACAATATCGAAATTGAGTATATCGATTTTAATTTTAAACAACTTTTGAGCGACATAAAAAATTCGTTAAAAGAACTTGCAGAAAAAAACGATAATGAATTTGTCCTTGAAATAGACCAAAACATTCCCGACACTTTGATTGGAGATCCAACAAAGCTGTCACAAATATTCATGAATTTAATTAACAATGCTTTAAAATTTACTAAAAAAGGAGAAGTAAAAGTTATCACAAAGCTGTTGTCTTTTGACGAAGAAAATGCTGTAATTCATTTTGAAATAGTTGATACAGGTATCGGCATTCCACAAGAAAAACTCGAAAGCGTTTTTGACAGTTTTTCTCAAGGTTCCATTGAAATTAATCGAAAATATGGAGGCACGGGATTGGGTTTAACCATCGTCAAAAAACTAGTAAGCCTATTGGGTGGTGAAATCAAACTCCAAAGCAAAGTTGGTATTGGTTCCACTTTTGCATTTGATTTAGAAATGCTCATCAGCAAAAACCAGTTGCAAATAGAAAAACCAAAATTATATGACGACTCTATTTTAAACAATAAAAACATTTTGATTGTAGAAGACAACAAAATAAACCAGATGATTACTAAAAAAATGCTTGAAAATAAAGGCATGAAATGCGAAATCATTGATAATGGAGAAGATGCAATTAGTTTAATCAGAAACGAGAACGTCTTTGATTTAGTGCTTATGGATGTTCACTTGCCTGGGATTAATGGCACAATTGCTACGCATGAAATAAGGAAATTCAATCCAAAAATACCTATAGTAGCCTTAACGGCAATTTCGCTAAATGAAAATAGAGAAATGCTGAAATCCTTTGGAATGACGGATGTCATCACCAAACCATTTGAACCTGAAAACTTTTATAGGGTTATTGCACAAAACCTTGTCTAAAATCTAATATTGCATTATCAATTCTTTGATAAGATTACGTACATAAGGTTCCGCTTTTTCGGCAGCTTTTAGCACTTCAGCATGGCTAACTTCTTCGATATTGTCTTCATCGCCCATATCTGTAATAACGGAAATTCCAAAACAATTCATTTCCATGTGTCGCGCTACTATTACTTCGGGAACGGTTGACATTCCAACACAATCAGCACCAAGAATTTTTACCATTTTGTATTCGGCAAGCGTTTCAAAAGTTGGTCCTTGAAGTCCAAGATAAATACCTTCATGCACTTCGATATTCAAATTTTTTGCAATTTCTTTAGCCTTTGCAATCATTTTACGATTATACGGTTCACTCATGTTCAAAAAACGTGGCCCAAAACGTTCCTCATTTTTTCCTCGCAAAGGATGTTCGGGAAACATGTTCACATGATGATTAATTAGAACTATTGAACCTACTTTGTAATTTGAATTTACACCACCCGATGCATTAGAAACAATTAAATTATTAACACCAAGGTATTTCATTACACGTACCGGAAACGTTACCTGTTTCATATCATAACCCTCATAAAAATGAAAACGCCCTTGCATAGCAACAACTTTTTTATCACCAATTGTACCGAAAACTAAAGCCCCTTTATGTCCTTGAACAGTTGAGACAGGAAAATTTGGTATTTCGTTATAAGGCAATGAATATTCAATTTGAATATCGTCTGTAAAACTTCCTAATCCTGAGCCTAAAATGACACCGTATTCTGGCGTATAATTTGTTTTTTCTTTAATGTAATTAACTGTTTCTTGTACAAGTTCCCACATAATCAAAAATTGTTTTAT
>JBILYQ010000297.1:0-3025 GCA_044377655.1 Flavobacterium sp. | reverse complement strand
AAATATTGCCAACATGGTCATTCATTCCGATATGAACATGCTCAGTGTTTTAGATTATGCCGTTAATGTTTTGAAAGTAAGACACGTAATTGTTTGCGGACACTACGGTTGTGGTGGCGTCAAAGCCGCAATGGGAAATGAATCCATAGGAATTATTGACAATTGGATACGACACATCAAAGATGTTTATCGATTGCATCATGTCTATTTAGATTCTATTCTTGACGAGAAAAAACGATTTGACGCTTTTGTTGAATTGAATGTAAAAGAGCAAGTTTATGATTTGGCAAAAACATCAATAGTTCAAGTTGCTTGGCAAAACGGTCAAGAATTGTGCTTACACGGTTGGGCTTATGGATTAAATTCAGGAATTGTCAATGATTTAAATATAAATTTGAGCTGTGACAAGGATTTAGATACGGTCTACCAATTGAATTTCGAATAAACCAATTAAATTTATAATCATAAAAAGTCGCTCTCGGGCGACTTTTTTTATTCTATTTCATTCTCATTAAATGCCGAGGGCAACAATTTTGGAATAAATTTTATCAGAATTGGTAACAGCAAACTTCCTCCAGGAAGCAGAAAAATGGTCAATGATGGCACGGTTTTGCAAACGTCTAACAATTGATTTTTTACTTTCTTTTTTTCCTTTGCATCCAAATCCCGATGGGTTGATTGGGCTAATAATACCATCAATTCTTTGCTTTGTGAAATTTCCTTTAACAATCTGTTTTTGTTTCGGTTAATTAAAATCACCACACTTTCTGTCGTTTGGTCATAAAAATGCTTCACCGGATTGGAGTAATTAAAATAGGGAATTTCCTTTTGGTGCTTGTTGATAAAGGCATCCGTCGAGGCGATACTCTGCTGAACAAAAGTGTCGTCAATGCCCATAAGGCTTGCCAGTGCATGCAAAAAATAGGCCTCGTCATTTTCAACCACACCATCGCTCCACAAGGCCAAACCCGCCATATCAATGAGGTATTTTTTTTCTAAACTGTTCTTAAAAAAGTCAAGTTCAAGCGCCTCTAAATTCAAAATATTAACCTTAGAAAATTTGCTGTAACGCACGGATGCCTCAAATAGTTTTATTAACAAATCGTCATGCTGCGATTTTTTAGACTTGGTTTTCAGGGCTAGTGTAACGATGCTTACTATAGTTTCCTCAATTTTCTTCAAATACTTTTCTGGAATGCTGCCTTCGGTCAAATAGTGTTGAAATGCCAAAACATCCACAAACAGCAAAGCATTGGTCACAATGTGAGAAAAATTTTTGCTGATGATGTTGTCATTCGTTTGCACCCTATTGTCTATCAGTTTCTCCAAGGTGCCCGATGATGAAACTGAAGGCAACATCTTTTGAAATAAATTAGAGTCCTGTGGATTCATCTCTTTATAGAACGCAACTGCCATTATAACAAAGTCCTGACTACTTTTTTCTGGGAAAGTCAACCGGAAAATACCATGCAGACTGTTGAGCAAGGCCACTTTCGAAATCTCCTCTGTCAGCCATCCTTTTGGATCAATAGCCCGATTTGTGTCGAACGAAATGATGTGTCCATAGATGAATCCTGTTTTGCGAGTGCCGTCATAAAACCCATCAGCAGAAGGAATAGGAGTGTCCTTCTCAATTTTTTGTTCAAAAAAGAACTTGTCTATCCAGCCGTTTGTAGAAGGGTTTATCATGGTGTAGATTTTGGAATACAAAGCTATGTATTTTTGACGATTTTAGGGAAACATAACATTAAAAAACCGCTTCTTTTCGTTTTAATTACGACAAGAAGCGGTTTTTTTGACCTATAATCCGACTTTTATTTTATGATAGCTGAACAAGCCACGCGTCCTCCTGCATTTCCAGTGGGTTGCGTTACAAAGTCATCTGGGTTTTCATGTACAATTAGACTTTTTCCTAGGATATCCTTCGTCATATCGCCACAGCCGATGCACCATTCGTCAGTTTTGAATACAATGGTAGCATTTCCAAAGGTGTCTGTTGTAAAATTCCCAATATCGCCTTTATGGCATTCTCCCGAACCCCATTTACCGTGTTTTTTAAACGTAGGATTCCAATGTCCTCCAGCTGAAGAACCGTCGGTGGCAGAGCAATCTGATTTCTCGTGAATGTGGATGGCATGCACACCTGGGGTCAATCCTGTTAGCTTGGCCTCAAACCAAACTTCGCCATTTTTTTCTCTGAAAGAACCCGTTCCTGTCACCTTGCTGCCGCTTTTAGATTCAAATTTTACCGTCATCTTGTTGGTGCTTTTTGATGTGCTTGATTTGCAACCTATAACAAGGGCAATTAGCAGGATGGAATACAACGCAATTTTTTTCATGGTGTGCTACATTTATGTTTTTATAAAATTAGTCATAATTATACCATATGGCATTAAAGTTATCTTAAAATTATTTACTTTTTTCACCTACAAAATGCTGGCTCGTTGATTTGAACAACACATTAAAAGTGGTCAAGCTACCATAAATTCGGGTAAGGTATTGCTGTAAATCTACTTTTTCAATTTCTTCAATATTGCTTGCATTTATTTTTTGTTCCATCACCCGAAGTCGGTCGCGAAGCATGACGATTTTATGAAAAAAAACATCTATCGGCACGTCTTTACTTGCCAAACCGGCTTGTCCAGGCTCTAAAATCATCTTGCCACCTTTCCATTTATCGCCAATGGCAACGGGTTCGCCCAAGCCATTCCATTTTTTGAGAATTGAAAGCAGGCTTTGCTCCACATCATACAAACTCACGGTATCCAATTCGTTTTCGCTCACCTCAATAACCTCAAATTCACTGTCAATAGCAATGGTTTCCAACCCATTTTCAATAAATGTTACCCAATATTCTTTTTGCGAAACATTGGTAACCACGCCTTTCCCATATTGGGGATGATTTATTCTTGAACCGATGCCTAATATTTTCATGGTGTTTATTTTTTTTACTAAAATAGGAATTTGTACCAAATAAAAAAAGATAACTTTCCAGGGTTATCTTTTTTTTGTTTCTCTCGTTTGT
>JBILYQ010000296.1:0-3027 GCA_044377655.1 Flavobacterium sp. | reverse complement strand
GTCGTTAAAATTTGAACCTAATAAAGTCTGATTAGAAGAAACTCCCGAGTCAACAATTCCGATGGTGATTCCGCTTCCTGTACTAATATTCCATGCGCTTGGAATGTTGTGCTGATAGAATGTCCATGGTGCTTTTGCATTTGGAGTAACTGTTGTATAGTCCGCAGAACTCAATGTCGAAGAGTCAAATCCACAACCTGAACCAGAACTGACATCAGAGCGGAATTCTGCATTTCTGACCTCAAAATATCGATAGTCACCAGGCTCAATGTATCTAATATAATTAGAAGCTCTTAGGGCAATTATTGTTTCCTGTTTCAAGATGACAACATCAATTAAATTCAAATAGGCATCAGAAGAAATTAATATCTTTTCTAGGCTTGTTGTTTCATATTGCATTATTATTTGCAATAATTCGTTCTGAATCTTTGCATTATTGGAAGTCTTTGCTCTTTCAAAATCATTTTTAGAATTTCCAAACCCAATTGTAACTACATTATTACCATGAAAAGTAGCGCTCCAAAGAAAATGATTTGAAGCTTCACTCCAATTGAATGAACCTTTAGACGAAATATTTTGATCAATTTTAGCATTAATTTGTTGAGCTGTCAAAGGTTCTTTTTGAGATTCGTCAATTACAATGTTACTTTCTTGTTGAGAATCCTCTTTGGAACAAGATGTAAAAACAAATACGGTCAGAACAAATAGTTTTAGAATTTTTTTTATCATGTCTGTGGTTTTTTAAAAAGTTGATTACACGAATATAACATTTATTTTCCTTAAAATGAAAAGCCGTTACTCAATTAAGAATAACGGCTTCATCATCCGAGTAAAATCGGATATGACCAAAACGGTTTATTTAGAATATAAATTTAAAACCAAATGATAATGGAGTCGTCAAGTTTGGTAAACTTCCACCTAATGTGTCTACATAAACTGGCTCTGCATTAGCAACGTGAGCCAATGAAAAATTTGTTACTGTAGTGTCATCACCAACTTTAGGTTTCAAAGTTGTAGAAGTGAAATTGGCCAAATCATATGAAAATTCAACAGAAAAATTTTTAGTCACGAAGAAATCAAATCCTCCAGACATTGCAACACCATACTGAGTAATTTTCAACTCACTTTCTTTTTCTTTACCAGAAATAATTGGAGCTGCCAATTGTCCGAAGAAATAAAAGTTTCCAGCAACATTCCAATATTTACGAACTATTGGTTCAACAACGATTAATCCAGTATCTGCATTTGTTACGGAACCCGTTTCAGATTTGATATTAATCATACCTACACCAGCTCCAACAGTAACAGATGGAGAAATAAAATAACCAACCAATGGAATTACAGATAAATTAGTGCTTTTAGCATCGGCAGTTTTTGTTTGTTGGTAACCAAATTGTGATGTTGCCCACCATGCTCCTTCTAAGCCTTTGTTTTCTTTTTCTTGTGCATTTGCAGTAAAACTAAATAAAGCTATTCCTGCCAATAATAAAATTTTTTTCATTTTGTTATATTTTATTTAAATTATTAAGACAAAATTATGATTTACGTTTAGCTCAAAAACTGATATAAATCATAGATTGTTTATTTTTTTTTCAATTCTATTTTGGAACTATTTTATTTCTATGAATAGCATTTTGTTATACCTTTGCAAGACTATGCTTAAAACAGTAAACATATCCAATAAAAGAGCACGTTTCGATTATGAAATACTCGAAACTTATACCGCTGGTATCGTTTTAACAGGTACCGAGATAAAATCAATCCGTTTAGGAAAAGCCAACATAACCGAGAGTTTTTGTGAATTTAATAATAATGAACTTTTTGCCATCAATACGTATATTGAAGAATATACGTTTGGGAATCAATTCAATCATAAAGCCCGAAGCGAAAGGAAATTGCTGTTGAATAAACGAGAATTAAAAGTCTTGTTCAAAAATATACAAGCAAAAGGATTGACCATCATACCATTAAAATTACATACAAACGAAAAAGGACTTGCAAAACTGGACATTGGCTTGTGCCGAGGAAAAAAAACCTATGACAAAAGAGAATCTCTAAAAGAACAAGACACCAAAAGAGATATCGACAGAATAAAAAAATCATTTTAATTTTTAAAATGATTTTTTTTACTCAAAACCATGACTAATTTAGTCATGACAATTTAAAACGAAATGAAAACTTTACTTAAAAATGCAAGAGAAAAAAAAGGATTAAAAACTCGAGAAGTAGCTCAAATTCTTGGGATTGATCAAGCACTTATTAGTAAATTTGAAAACGGCACTCGAAAACCAACTCGCGAACAAATTCCAAAATTGGCTTCACTTCTCGATATCAATTTTGAAACATTAATGATTGCTTGGTTAAAAGAAAAAATTCTATACGAAATTGGAGATGATGCATTAGCTTTAAAGGCCATTAAGCTTGCCGAAGAACATATAAAATGCAACACAAGTTTTGAGAGAAAATCAATTTCTAAAAACCTTCAAAAATTATTGGATGAAATAGATGTTTTAAAGAAAAAATTAAGTGATTATCGGCAGTTAGGTAATTTAAAAATTTATCCAGGACTAGAACTTGAATATACTTTTGAAAGTAACAGAATTGAAGACAATACATTAACGCTTCATGAAACTAATCTAGTTATCAATGAGGGTTTGACCATTTCAGGCAAAAGTATGCGCGAACATCTTGAAGCTATTAATCATCATGAAGCTATTGGATATATTAAACAGTTGACAGAACGAAATTTTCCATTAAATGAGGGAGAATTGCTAGGTATACATAACCTAATTTTACGAGGAATTATTTCAGAAGATGCAGGACGATATCGCAAAGTTCAAGTCATGATTAAAGGTAACAGTCACATGCCATCACAACCAAGTAAGATTGCAAAAGATATGGATGATTATTTTAGTTGGTATGAAAGTAATAAAACTAAAATACATCCAATAATTCTGGCTGCAGAAATGCATGAACGCTTGGCAACTATTCATCCTTTTATTGATGGAAACGGCAGAACTTCGCGAT
>JBILYQ010000295.1:0-3043 GCA_044377655.1 Flavobacterium sp. | reverse complement strand
GGAAATAATAATGCAATCATTGCCTCTAGAATTGGTATGGCCTCAAAAAATCAATTTTGGATTTTCAACACCCTAAACCAACAAATTGGTCTATTTGATTATTTGAAAAATACCTATAACCCTTTGGGACAACCCATTCAGGAAACTATTAAATTTTCGCAGTCAGACTTCAATTATTTCAGCTGGATTGATTCAAAAAACCGTATGTATTCCTGTGATATTTTTGGAAAAATAAATTACATTACAACAGTTCCTCAATTTGATACATTTCAAATTATCGACAATAATAATTTTATCTTTTCAAAGGATAAAAAACTATTTGTAAAAAATGAAATCACCCAAACAATCTCGGAAATACAAATTTTTGAGAAATCGTTTAAAAATTTTTATTACAAAGACCAAATTTTAGCTATTTTTACAAATCAAGTAATTACCAATTATAAAATCACAATACCATAATGCACATAGCAGTAGCAGGAAACATAGGCGCAGGAAAAACAACTTTAACCAGATTGTTAGCCAAACATTTTAAATGGGAACCTCATTTTGAAGACGTAGTTGACAACCCTTATCTTGATGATTTTTATCATCAAATGGAGCGTTGGTCTTTTAATTTACAGATTTATTTCTTAAACAGCAGGTTTCGTCAAGTACTGCAAATTCGAGAAAGTGGTAAAAAAATCATTCAAGACCGAACCATTTATGAAGACGCGCACATTTTTGCACCTAATCTTCATGCCATGGGATTGATGACCAACCGGGATTTTCAAAACTATTCGTCATTATTTGAATTGATGGAAAGTTTAGTGGAAGCACCAGACATGCTGATTTATCTTAGAAGTTCTATTCCTAATTTGGTTTCTCAAATTCACAAACGAGGTCGCGAATACGAAAACTCAATTTCAATTGATTATTTAAGTCGTTTGAATGAAAGATATGAAGCATGGATTCATACTTATAACAAAGGGAAATTACTTATTATTGACGTTGACAACATTGATTTCGTAAATAATCCTGAGGATTTAGGAATAATTATCAACCGAATTGATGCCGAATTAAACGGATTGTTTTAGAAAAAAAAAGAATTACTATATATTAAAATGCTCCAAATATGGAGCATTTTTTATTTCATAGTATCAAATAAAGATTTCGCAACTACTGTTGTAATAGGCCTGGAAAGTTTAATTATCACTATTTGATTGGGCAAGACGTCAAAATAATTATCGCTAAAAAACACGTTTTCCGAAGTATGTAAATACACGTTTTTAGCCAAAACATCCGAAGTCACTTCCAAAGTAAAATCATCTATAAATTTCAATTGAATAGTGGGATTGGACAAAACCAACTCTTTAGGTTTTACAAAGTAACACAGTGCTTTTGCCTTAGTACTTTCGGATTTAAAAGTTGCAGAAAGCAAAACATTATTCAAATTGTACATTTCAAAATCTTTTCTAGAAACTGTAAATTGTACCGTACTTGAATTTTCGGAAATCAATCTGCTTGCTTCAACTTCCCATAGCTTTTTGCCATTAAAATCAATTAATTCCAAATTTATTTTGCCTTGTAAAGACGATAAATTATCATTTACAACATAAACTTTATAAAAATCATTTTCTTCATTGATAGAAATTAATAGGTTTTCAAAACTCCTTTTCACTTGATAATGAAACGCTTTCCAACGACCAAAATAATCAACTGAACTCCATGAAGTCACCGGCCAACAATCGTTCAGCTGCCAAAACAATGTTCCCATACAATTGGGTTTTGCTCTGCGATGCGCTTCGATTGCTGTTTTCATTCCATCGGCTTGCAAGAGCTGCGAAACATAAATATAATCATTAAAAGATTTTGGAACATGAAAATCTCGCGCCATATATTCGTTGATGGTTTGATAACCCGTTGCATGTTTTTGATGGTTTTTTACAGCTTCGGAATTCAGGTTTAAATCTTCGTTATTGGCAAATGATTGAAAGGTTTCCAAATTTGGCATTCCTTGAAAACCGTACTCGCTCATGAATCTTCCAACTTTTTTCTCATAAATCTCAAACGGTTCTTTTCCCCACCAAACGCCCCAATAATGAGAATCTCCTTCGAGCAAACTTTCCTTTTTTCCCCAACCAATTGATGGCGAAGATGGCCAATATCGATTTTCGTTTTTTGAAAGCAAACTGTCCAAAGTTTGTGGAATCAATTCGTGAAATAACTTTTTATAATCGTTCCAAATATTAGTTGAATCCGATTTTGAATATTGATATTGTTTTTGCCAACCCCAGTTTTTCCAACCTTCGTCGTTCTCATTATTGCCACACCACAAAGCAATACTCGGATGATTTTGCAGTCGATTGACATTATCGATTACTTCCTTTTTTACATTTTGGAGGAAATCGTCATCGCCAGGATACATTGCGCAAGCGAACATAAAATCTTGCCAAACCAAAATTCCGTTTTTGTCACATTCGTCATAAAAAATATCGTCGGCATAAACGCCGCCACCCCAAACTCTAATCATATTCATATTAGAAACAACTGCATTTTTCACGATATTTTTATAAACAGAATCAGTTGCTCTTGGCAAAAAACTGTCTGGCGGAATATAATTGGCGCCTTTCATAAAAACGGGAATTCCGTTTAATTTAAAATAAAAACTTTTACCAATGGCATCCTTTTCCTGGACCAATTCAATGGTTCGCAATCCTATATTGAGTTTTTTAGAATGGAGAATTGCTTTGTTTTGCAAAAGCGAAATTTCAAAAGGATTTAATGTAGCGTCGCCCAATCCATTTGTCCACCAACGTTTAGGATTTTGAATTTTGTACTGTGATGTTATTGTATTCAAACCTTTTTTTAAGGAGATAGTTTCAATTTTATCGTTGATTTTTAATTGAAATTTCCCTTTTTTGTTGCTGTTGATTTCAGTTATAAATTGCAATTCTGCCAAATCATCGCTTAGTAATTTTTGATGGTGTTTCACATTCAAAATTGTTGCCGAATTCCAAAAATGAAGTTTCACGTTCTTCCAAATTCCAGCCGTTACAAATCTTGG
>JBILYQ010000068.1:0-9175 GCA_044377655.1 Flavobacterium sp. | reverse complement strand
ACACCAATACCAATTCTTCCGTAAGACCCAAGTCCTAATGTGCTAAAAACACACCCATAAAAAACCCTTCCTGCAGAAACAGAAAGGGAAATTTAATCTATAAATTGATTATTCAAGAAATCGATTTAAGAAACTAACGTTCTGGAAATTACAATTCTTTGTATCTCTGATGTTCCTTCATATATCTGTGTGATTTTTGCATCTCGCATCATTCTTTCCACATGATATTCGGCTACATAGCCGTTGCCACCATGAATTTGAACCGCTTCGATTGTGGTGTCCATTGCAACCTGAGACGCATATAATTTGGCCATTGCTCCCGATTGCGAGATGTCCTTTAACTCATCTTTTTCACTTGCCGCTTTGAAAACTAACATTCGTGCAGCCATAATTTGGGTTGCCATGTCTGCCAGTTTAAAAGCAATGGCTTGGTGCTTGAAAATCTCTTTTCCAAAAGCTTTTCTTTGTTGCGAATAGTCTAATGCCAATTCGTAGGCGCCAGTTGCAATACCCAAGGCTTGAGATGCTATTCCAATTCTTCCGCCATTCAAAACAGCCATTGCAAAATTAAATCCAAATCCATCCTCACCAATTCTATTCTCTTTCGGTACTTTCACGTCAGTAAACATTAAAGAATGTGTATCGCTTCCACGAATTCCCATTTTCTTTTCCTTTGGTCCGATATCAAATCCAGCCCATCCTTTTTCAACAATAAAAGCATTGATTCCTTTATGCCCCTTTTCTAAATCTGTCTGTGCAATTATTATATATGTTGAGGCAGATGAACCATTGGTTATCCAGTTTTTTGTCCCATTTAAAAGATAATGATCCCCTTTGTCTATTGCTGTCGTTTTTTGGGAAGTAGCGTCACTTCCAGCTTCTGGCTCTGATAAACAAAATGCGCCTATCACTTCGCCTTTGGCCAACGGGATTAAATATTTTTGTTTTTGCTCTTCATTGCAATATTTTTCTATACCCGCACAAACTAATGAATTATTAACAGACATAATCACCGCTGCAGAGGCATCAACTTTTGCAATTTCAGTAATTGCTAAAACATAGGACACACTGTCCAATCCCGAACCACCATATTTTGGATCTACCATCATTCCCATAAACCCTAAATCGGCCATCATCTTTACTTGCTCTGTTGGAAATTTGGAAAATTCGTCTCTTTCAATTACTCCTGGCAACAATTCGGCCACAGCAAAATCTCTAGCCGCTTGTTGTATCATTAAATGCTCTTCGGTAAGATTAAAATCCATAGTAGTCTAGTAAATTAATTGTTCTTAAATTTGTCACCAAAAGTAATTATTATATATTTAATTTCAAACGATTTCGTAATTTTAGCCAATGTTTAAACAAAACTATACTATTATAGGAGTAATGTCTGGAACTTCACTGGACGGTATTGATTTGGCACATATTGTTTTTGCTGTAGAAAACAAAAAATGGGCCTTTGAAATTCTTCAAACTGAAACCATTCCCTACAGTCATAATTGGTTAAACAAACTCAAAACAGCAGTCGATTTTTCCAATCAAAAACTCCTCGATTTGAACCAGCAGTATACCGAACTTCTCGGTACCACTGTGAAAGAATTTATACACATAAACCAAATCAAAAATATAGATGCCGTTTGTAGTCACGGTCACACTATTTTGCACCAACCACAAAACGGTTTTACATTACAAATTGGTAACCTACCTCAAATTGCTTCTATTTGCAATCAAAAAGTAATTTGCGATTTCCGAGTACAAGATGTTCAACTTGGCGGCCAAGGCGCACCACTTGTACCAATTGGTGACCGGATTTTATTTTCAAAATACGATTATTGTCTTAATCTAGGCGGTTTTTCAAACATTTCTTTTGAAGATAATGGAAAGCGAATTGCCTTTGATATCTCGCCTGTTAACACCGTTTTGAATTACTATTCCAATATACTAAATTTAGATTATGATGATGGGGGACAAATTTCAAAATCTGGTACTGTAAATCAAACACTACTTGAAGAATTAAACGCTATAGAATATTATAAAAAACCCTATCCGAAATCGCTTGGATTTGAATTTGTCAAAACCACTATTCTGCCATTGATCGAGAAACACAATAGCAGCGTCCAAGACAAAATGCGCACCTTTACGGAGCATATTGCTTTACAAACTGCCTTGGCATTGCCTATAAAAGAAGGCAAACTCCTTGCAACAGGCGGTGGAACTTATAACGAATTTCTTTTGCAACGTATGCAATCCTACTTGCCCAAAATGCAAATTATCATCCCCGAAAAAAAAATTATTGAATATAAAGAAGCTTTAATTTTTGCGCTGCTTGGTGTTCTCAAATTGCGAAATGAAACTAACGCCTTGAGTAGTGTTACTGGAGCAAAACACGACCATAGTTCAGGAGTCATTTATGACTATAAGAAGTGCTAATTGTTACAATATAACAGAAGTATTGTCGAAAAGCTTAGCAAAATAAAATAAGGATATAGCGTTTTAAAACTCCTGCTTTCCATACTCCAATAATAAATTGAAAGCGCTGGAAAAACAACAAAAACAACAACATTGGTAGCCAAATAACTTCAAAAACCAAACCGATTACAGCATATTGATACATGTTGAACATTATACTAAAAAACCAATAAAAGGACATTGACATCGTGACCAAAAGCAAGATAATCTTGGGCAGTTTATTGTAATTTGAAGTAAGCGCCATAATGTGTAGTGACTAAAAAGTTGTTGTTTTTTAATCATAACCTGTTAAAATTTATTGCATTGCATAGACTTAAAATTGATAATCATAGACCGTATTGGAGTTAGCATCAACAAAAATGGGTAATAATTCAATAGTAGCCGCGCCATCTTTTATTTTCATTATTCTAATAAAATTCAATGCGTCCAAAGCAGCAGCAATTTCAAAAGTTTGAGTTACACTAGTAGCCACATGGCTATACAAACTTTCCGTTACATAATTATGATTGTTCCCTGTTGTAGGATCAATTTCTGTTCTATCAAAACCACACGGAGCCAATACCAAAACGCTAAAACTGTCATTAGCTTGCAAAGGTACAAAATTGCTCAACCTAATAATAATTTCCTTTTTTGTTGGAAGATAAAAATTTCTTTCAAGAACAACATTTCGCGATTCGGGAGAATCTATTGGGCCAAACAAATTACCACTCGAATGATAAAAATAGGCAGTACCAACTGTATTTTCTTTTACATAAAGCTCCAAACCAGCATTTCCAGGACCAATTTCATCATCTTGAAGATAAAAATTCATATCATACCTCCCATCAACATCCGTTACGTCCTTTGCAATTTTCCGAGTATATTGACTTCCGGGTCCACCAGATTTTTGATGCCGAAATACCAACGCAACGTTTTTAACCGCCAAATTGTTTCGTGTATATACCTTTCCAAAAATCCCCGTGCAATCTTCTATGCACGTTAACCCCGTATCGTTGTCGACAATATCGCAAGACCAAATGAAAACTAGAAACAAACTAAAAATAATGAAATGTCTCATATTACTTTTTTATTTTAGATACCAAAACCTGATAAAGATTGCGTCTAACAAAGATATATAAAATACGACAAGCCATCGATAGACATTCATTTTAAGAAATAACATCAAGCAACAATTCGCAATTTATAATTCACATTTATAATTATATTTGCGGCACAAACTAAACAAACACATGAAAGACCTATTACATAAATTTGAAAGCAAAACGCCAGAAATAGTTTTCAACTGGAAAGATGCAGAAACAGAAGCCGAAGGATGGACGGTTATTAACTCCCTTCGAGGTGGAGCAGCAGGTGGAGGAACAAGAATGAGAAAGGGACTAGACATGAACGAAGTGCTCTCCTTAGCTAAAACAATGGAAGTAAAATTCACTGTCTCAGGACCAGCAATTGGAGGAGCAAAATCAGGAATCAACTTTGACCCAAATGACCCTCGCAAAAAAGGGGTGCTACAACGCTGGTACAAAGCAGTTTCTCCCTTATTAAAAAGCTATTACGGCACTGGTGGCGATTTAAACGTGGACGAAATCCATGAAGTAATCCCATTCACAGAAGAGTGTGGCGTCTGGCATCCACAAGAAGGTGTCTTCAACGGACACTTTAAACCCACAGAAGCCGACAAAATAAACAGAATTGGACAACTACGCCAAGGTGTAATAAAAGTAATCGAAAACCCTAAATTCTCTCCAGACGTTTTACACAAATACACCATTGCGGATATGATTACAGGATATGGAGTAGCAGAAGCAATTCGTCATTATTACCAAATCTATGGAGGAGACGTAAAAGGAAAAAAAGCTATCGTGCAAGGTTTCGGAAACGTAGGCTCAGCGGCTGCATTTTATCTGTCGGAAATGGGTGCTACAATAATCGGAATCATTGACCGCGACGGCGGAGTAATGAAACAAGAAGGTTTCTCCTTTAATGAAATCAAAGCAATGTTTCTCAATAAAGATGGCAACAAACTTGTTGCAGAAAACATGGTTCCATTTCAAGAAATAAATGAAACCATATGGACAATGGGTGCGCAAATTTTTACTCCATGCGCAGCTTCAAGACTAGTAACAAAATCGCAACTCGATAGTATGATAGCTTCAGGACTAGAAGTAATCTCTTGTGGCGCTAACGTCCCTTTTGCTGATAAGGAAATCTTTTTTGGTCCAATAATGGAGGAAACAGACAACAAAGTCAGCCTCATTCCCGACTTTATTTCAAACTGCGGTATGGCAAGAGTTTTTGCTTATTTCATGGAAAAAAAAGTGCAAATGACAGATGAAGCCATTTTCCTAGACATCTCGGAAACCATCAAAAAAGCTCTCGGAAAAGCTCATGCCCTGAACCCAAGCAACAAAAACATCAGCGCAACAGCATTTGAAATAGCTCTTAAACAACTTGTTTAAGAAACAGTTAAAACAAAATCATATAACATGCCCTAAAGATATTCTTAACTCTTTAGGGCATAATTTTTGTTTAATATAAATTTCAAACAATTTTTACTAAATTTAGACGTTTTTAAATAAGAACAAATCATTAAAGCACTAACAAAGATGA
Source organism: Flavobacterium sp. (assembly GCA_044377655.1). GTDB lineage: Bacteria > Bacteroidota > Bacteroidia > Flavobacteriales > Flavobacteriaceae > Flavobacterium. Next base: position 4,099 of record JBILYQ010000068.1, on the reverse strand, counting down.
GTTATACCGCTTCCGACAATCAGAAATCATTAGCAATCTCAATAATAATCTATACATTATTATTGCTTATATTATTCTTTATCCGTTTTTGGCCTCCCTCCAATTTGCAAGAACTTGTTGGCGGCGGTGGTGGCGGTGGTGTAGAAATGAATTTTGGCGACAGCGATTATGGATTAGGAAAGGATTATAAAAGTGAAGTGCTAAACGTAAAAGATCAAATAAAAGCGCAACCCTCACAAGCAACGCAACAAGAAGACATCATTACTGATGACAATTCGATTAATACAGATGTTGCCATTACCAAAACAGAAAACATAAAAAAAACACCCATAGTTGTTAAGAAAGATGTTAAACCTATAGTTGAAAAAGCAAAAGTTACCAAAAATACAAACGATGCTTTATCTAGCATTTTAAATTCCAATAAAGGTGGTGATGGAGATGATAAAACTGCTGGCAACAAAGGAAAATCTAACGGAGGTTTAAGTTCCGGAGGTTATGCAAATGGGGGTGGTTCTGGTGGCGGAAGTGGCGGAGGCACTGGAAATGGAAACGGAAACGGAACTGGTAGTGGTAGTGGAAACGGTAGTGGATATGGTAGTGGAAATGGTAGCGGTATTGGAAACGGTATTGGAAACGGCTCAGGTTTTTCATTAGGAAACAGAAAAGCATTGAGCAAACCAGCACCAAATTATACCTGTCAAGAACAAGGGAAAGTAGCGGTGCAAGTATCGGTGGATCGAAATGGAAATACCATCAGCGCAACCGCAGGAGTTCAAGGCACTACAAATACTGCAAAATGTTTATTGGATCAAGCTAAGATAGCAGCAATGAATACAAAATGGCAAGCCGACACTAATGCTCCCGAAAAACAAGTTGGAAAGATTATCTACAGTTTCAGTCTAAACTAAAACAAAAAAAAGCATCCCTATTATGAATTCATAATAGGGATGCTTTTTTGAATATTTTATTTATTTTGCTATTTACTTCGGACTAGTTTGAATAACAAACTTCAGTTTGTTCTTTACGCCTATTTGAAGTACATCTACCAAATCTTGCACTTGCATATTGAATGGAATTCTAATAACGACAGTTTGTTCTTTAGAAGGGTTCATTTTTGCCAATAGAGAAGCCTCTAATTGATCGAAAGAGACTTCTTCCTTATCCACATAGTATAGTTTTTCCTCCGTTACGGATATTGTTATCAACTGTTTATTGGTTTTCTCATTAGTTTGCGATTTTGGCAATGTCATTTTTATAACATTTGGATTTGCCAAAGTAGAAATAATCAAGAAAAACAAAAGCAAGAAGAACATAATATCACTCAATGATGAAGTTGCTACTTCAGCATGAAATCTTTTATTTCGTTTTATTGCCATGATTTGGTCTTTGAATGATGCTTACAAACTCTAAAACTTGTTTTTGAATGGTTAAGGCAAAATCATCAATCTTACCGTTAATCAAATGATAGGCACTATACGCAATGATTCCCACGATTAATCCTGCACCAGAACTAATCATTTTTTCATACAATCCACCAGATATATTCCCTATACTAATATCTTCCGTTACCGAAATACTATAGAAAATCTTAATAACCCCTGAAATGGTTCCGATAAATCCAAGTGTTGGAGCAATACCTGCAATTAAACCCAATTGTCCCATTTTCTTTTCCATTTGTCCAATTTCGATATTAGCAGCTCTTTCCATGTTAGATTCGATTTCAACAATTGGCCTCCCAATAGTTAAAACGCCTTCTGTCAAAACATTACCTAATGAAGTTCCACTTCTTTCCGCAACAGAAAGTGCTAAATCTAAGTTCCCCGCTCCGAGATTGGTTCTAATATCCTTAATCAAATGATGGTCAATTTTTGCTGCTTTATTGATATAAATTATCCTTTCAAAGATGACATATAATGTATAAAACAATAAGATAGCAATCGGAATAAGAAAAACACCTCCTTTAAAGATAAATTCCAGTACTGAAATCTCTGTATTAACCGGAAGCTTTTCAGCAACGGCATTAGGAATGGCTTGCGATAAAGTATCGACTTGTAACTGAATAAAAGAACTAATCATAATTGTTGTACTTTTTGGCTATTAATTCTGAAAATAATTTCAATTTTGCACTGAATATATATTGCGCTACAATATTAAACTAAAAAAAACAGATTTTATTTTACATTAGGAATATTTTATTAAAAAAAAATGAACTACATCGATACTGTAAATTGGATGTTCCAACAATTGCCAATGTACCATCTTCAGGGAGCAACGGCATATAAAGCGGATTTAATCAATACTGTCTTATTAACAAACCATTTAGGAAATCCAGAAAAAAAACTCTTTTGCATTCATGTTGCAGGAACAAACGGAAAAGGTTCTTCTTCTCATCTATTAGCATCTGTATTTCATGAAGCAGGCTATAAAGTTGGATTATACACTTCGCCTCATCTGAAAGATTTTAGAGAACGCATTAAGATTAATGGGGAAGAAATTTCAAAAGCTTTTGTTTGTGATTTTATTGCGACTAACAAAACTTTTTTTGAGGCCAATCAACTGAGTTTTTTTGAGATGACAGTTGGTTTGGCTTTTGATTATTTTGCAAAAGAGAAGGTGGATATTGCCATAATAGAAGTTGGCATGGGCGGACGATTAGATTCCACAAATATCATCACCCCTTTAGTTTCCGTTATTACAAATATTGGCATTGACCATGCTTCGTTTTTAGGAAACACAATTGAGGCAATTGCTCATGAAAAAGCAGGAATAATAAAATCGAACGTTCCCATTGTAATTGGAGAATATACATCTCAAACAAAGACTGTTTTTATTGATAAAGCCAAAACCACTAATTCAAAGATTTACTTTGCCTCCGATTTGATTGATGAAACGCATGCTTCAAAACTCATTGGCGATTATCAAATCCATAATAAGAAAACAGTGATGCAAACTATACGAATTATACAAGAACAAAACAGATACTTAATCTCCGAAGAGAATATAAAAAATGGTTTTTGGAAAGTTATTGAAAACACAGGGCTGGAAGGAAGATGGCAACAATTAGGAGAAAATCCAAAAATTATCTGTGACACTGGTCATAATCCACATGGGCTAAAAATTGTCTTAAACCAAATCAAGAAAGAACATTTTGAGATGTTACATATCGTTTTGGGTTTTGTAAATGACAAGGATTTAAACGATATATTACCTTTATTTCCCAAAAAAGCTATTTATTATTTCTGCAAACCTACTATTCAAAGAGGTTTAGACGCAACAATCTTAAAAGAAAAAGCACTTGCCTTTGAACTTGTTGGCAAATCATTCAATTCAGTTTCAGAGGCTTATCAAAAGGCTAGAGAACAGGCTTCTTTTAATGACTTTATATTTGTTGGTGGAAGTAACTTTGTTGTTGCAGAAATAGTATAATTTTTTCTTTTTAGCTTTGGAAATATCAAAAAGTAATCTATATTTGCAATAGTAATAAGGGCGATTAGCTCAGTTGGTTCAGAGCATCTGGTTTACACCCAGAGGGTCGGGGGTTCGAATCCCTCATCGCCCACAAAGTAAAACTCCTCAAGAAATTGAGGAGTTTTTTTTATAAATAGTCCAAAGTCCTTTCTAAAGCCATACCTCGAGAACCTTTAATTAGGATTGTATTATTTTCAAGTTTAGTTGACATTAAGAATTTTGCGAAATGTTCAAATGTTGGATAAAAATGAAAATTTTCCTTTTTAATAGCATTAGCGAAAAAATCCATACCTACAAAATGGCATTGTACAGTATCTATATTTGTAAGTATCTCAATAACTGATTTATGTTCTGCAAGGCTTTCATATCCTAACTCAAACATATCTCCAATTATTATTATCTTATTTAGATTATCAAGTTGTATAAAGTTTGTTAAAGCAACTGCCATACTACTTGGGTTTGCATTGTAAGCGTCAAGAATAATTTGATTATTACCTTTAATCAACATTTGAGAACGATTATTCTCTGGCATATATTTTTCAATAGCTATTCTTATATCGTTGTCTAAAACCCCAAAATAATGACCTATAGTAATAGAAGCGTTAATATTATCGGCATTGTATAACCCAAT
>JBILYQ010000294.1:0-3068 GCA_044377655.1 Flavobacterium sp. | reverse complement strand
AATAGTATCGTTCAAATCGAACATTCTGTCTCTAACTTTGGTAATTTCTATAAACCAAGAATCCAACGGATAATATAAAATTGGTTTGTCTGTTCTCCAACAATGCGGATAACTGTGAACGTATTTTTCTACTTTGAAAGCTTTATTTTCTTCTTTTAATTGGATGGCAATTTCAACATCTATCGAACGTTCAGGCGCATCACCATCATTATAATATTCGTTTTTCACGTATTTTCCAGAATAGTTTCCTAAACCATCGATGAATTTTCCTTGCAAATTTACCAATGGAACTGGAGTTCCGTTTTCGTCTAAAACCAACATTGGTGGCACTTCTGGAATAGCTTCCTTAGCTACTTTTGCATCATCGGCGCCAAAAGTTGGTGCGGTATGCACAATTCCTGTTCCGTCCTCTGTAGTCACAAAATCGCCTGAAATTACTCTAAATGCATTTTCTGAATTTTGATAAGGCAAAGTAAATGGCAATAATTGCTCGTAACGAATTCCGACTAAATCCGAACCTTTGCATTCCGCCAAAATCTGATAAGGGATTTTCTTATCCCCTTCCATAAAATTTTCAAAATCAGCAGATTCGGCACTTTCGAAAAACCCTTTCCCGAATTGTTTTCCAACTAAATTTTTAGCCAAAATCAATGTTGCCGGACGAAAAGTATATTGATTGAACGTTTTTACTAAAGCATATTCAATTTTTGGACCAACCGTCAAAGCCGTGTTACTTGGCAATGTCCAAGGCGTTGTTGTCCAAGCAAGGATAAAAACTTCGTCTATATCCAAAGCCTCTAACTTATAATGCAGTAAATTATTAGAACTGATATAATCGTAAAACTTAGAAAACAACAATTCTTTGTGAGCGTTAATCACTTTAAATTGCGCCACAACAGTCGTATCGGTTACATCTCTATAACTTCCCGGTTGATTGACTTCGTGCGAACTCAATCCTGTTCCGGCTTTTGGAGAATACGGCTGAATGGTATAGCCTTTGTACATCAAATCCTTGTTGTAGATTTGTTTCAAAAGCCACCAAACCGATTCCATGTATTTTGGTTTGTAAGTCACGTATGGATCTTCCATATCTACCCAATAGCCCATTTTTTCGGTCAAATCGTTCCACACATCGGTGTAACGCATCACGGTTTTTTTACATGCTTCGTTATATTCTTCGATGGAAATGGTTTTTCCAATATCTTCTTTAGTGATTCCTAATTCCTTCTCGGTTCCCAGTTCCACAGGCAAACCATGTGTGTCCCAACCTGCTTTTCTTTTTACTTGAAAGCCTTTTTGAGTTTTATAACGGCAAAAAATATCTTTAATGGCACGCGCCATCACATGATGGATTCCCGGCAACCCATTTGCCGAAGGCGGCCCTTCAAAAAATACGAATGGCGGGTTTCCTTCACGAGTGGTTACACTCTTTTCGAATATGTTTTCTTTCTTCCAAAAATTAAGAACTTCTGACGCTACAGTTGGTAAGTCAAGTCCTTTGTATTCAGTAAATTTTGTGCTCATTGTATCCTTTTCTTTAATCGATTTGCGAAAGTAATGATTTTTAAAATAAAAAGGCAAAAGGCAAAAGGCAAAAGTTATAGTTTAAGCAAAAACTTCTTTTAAAACTTCCAATGATTTTGGCCTTTTGAAGCCATCTAGATGAAAGCTGTAATAATCTATAAGAATTTTTAGAAGAATTTGACGCTCTATGACGTGGAACATTTTTTGGTCATTGTCGAATTTTAAATCTATTAATTTTCTAAAAAGACTGGTTTCGTGTTCGGTTAGCGAACTAATGGCATGAAAAGGAGAAAAAATTCCTTCTGTCATTTCGAAAAATTTTAAATTACTATCCGAAACATCTGGATAAAAGCCAAGGTATTTACTAGTTTCTAGCAATAGAACGAGGTGAAAATTGGCAATATCGTCATGATTATCGAGCCAAAACAAAGCGGCTTCCAAAAAGGCAAAAAGCGGTTCGTTCCTTTCTTCTTCATGGATGGAATGATGAAGTATTTCGGAAACAAACATCACAATGGTACTTTTCACCACATTGGAATGAATGGAATGAAATGGCAAGCTGATTTTTATTTCCTTGAAATTCTCTAAAGTGCCTTTGTTTTTGTGAACAGCTTCGATTTCTAGAAGGGTCAACGGTTGGAAATAGGCCATTTTCTGATTGCCTTTTTTTGATGAAAAGGCATCGCGAACATAATACGATTTTAACCCATCAGAAAGGGTAAAACATTTAACAATTAGGCTTTTTTCTTGAAATTTAAGTGCCGAAAGGACGATAGCTTTGGTTTTGACTAGCATTATCTGATAATCATTACTTTTTTGACTGTTGTTTCGGAAGCGTCTTCTGCTGCAATAAAAATCATGTAAACGCCGGAAGCCACTTTGTATTTACCAAAAGCGGTCGTGTCCCATTCTATTGTTCCTCCAATTGAAGTGGTTTCGTAAACAAGATTTCCTTCAATATCAGTGATTTTGACATTGGCGCTAGAGATTAGTCCGCTGATTTTTACTGTTCCTGTAAATTCGGGACGAACTGGGTTTGGATAAACATAAACGTCCTGGAGGTTGTCGCTAGGTTTTGTTGAGGTTCCTTTGAAGGAAACCATTCCTTTATCTGTGGCAAAAAAAACTTCTCCCGTCACTCCGTTGATGTCAATATCGTTGATGACATTACTTGGCATTGGCGAATTGTCCTTTGTAAATTGGTAAATTGTTTCTTGACCGTCCGACGAAAACAAAAACACTCCCGAGTCTGCGGTTCCAATCCATTTTCGGTTGGATCCATCGACAACGATATCCGTAATGAACTGCTCGTACATCAACTCTTGTGCGACTTCATCTTCCAGAATTATGATTGGGTTGGCTTTCATCTGGTTTTCGCTATTGTAGCTTCCAATACTCGAAAGTATTCGTAATCCCTTATTGGTGCCAATCCAAACTTGACCACGGTTATCGATTGCCAATGCTCTAACGTCCTTTGAAGGAAGGTTGCCTACATCTTCTCCGAAAGTTATTTTTTTAAAAATATTGGCATTTTCATTAAAGGC
>JBILYQ010000293.1:0-3070 GCA_044377655.1 Flavobacterium sp. | reverse complement strand
AAACAAAATCGGGACTTCTTCAACATAGTCAGGTGTAATGGAATTGGCTTTAAAAATGTATTTTTTATCGTAAAGTTTGTCGCCAATAAAAAAAGTGACCATAAACTCATTGTTCAAAAGCAAGACATTTTTTTCTAGCATTTCTATTTTCACTACTGAAACTGGCGGGACTTCGACAAAAGCATGGCGTAAAAGTGATGTTTTTTTCATCTCTCCGTTTAGTGTTCCAAATGCTTTGGAGACAACCATAACGCCATCTAATTGAAAATCGCTATCGTTTATTAAATACACATACCAAATTTTTTCCATAAAATCGTCACTCCATTCCTGAACGGCAGCAAGGAAAACGTTTTCAACTTCTGGTATTGTGATGTCTTTTTTCATAAAATTAGGCTTAAAGTTGAAAGTCATTAAGACTTAAAGTCATAAGTTGAAAAACAAAAAAGAGTGTCTCTTTTGACATTAGACTTTAAGACATTAGACTAGTTTATATGCTTGATTTAAATTGCTCTAAGAAACGAACATCGTTTTCATAAAACATTCTAATATCGCCAATTTGATATAATAACATGGCAATGCGCTCTATTCCCATTCCAAAGGCAAAACCAGTATATTCATCGGGATTGATGCCGCAATTTTTAAGAACATTGGGGTCAACCATGCCACATCCCATAATTTCTAACCAACCTGTTCCTTTAGTGATTCTATAATCGGTTTCTGTTTTTAAACCCCAATAAATATCAACCTCAGCACTTGGTTCTGTAAATGGAAAATAAGATGGTCGAAGTCGGATTTTAGACTTTCCAAACATTTCCTTGGTGAAATACAAAAGCGTTTGTTTCAAGTCGGCAAACGATACATCTTTATCAATATATAATCCTTCCACTTGATGAAAAATACAGTGCGAACGGGATGAAACGGCTTCATTGCGAAAAACCCTTCCCGGAGAAATCGTCCGAATTGGTGGTTTATTATTTTCCATATAACGCACTTGCACTGATGAAGTATGCGTGCGCAATAAAATATCTGGATTGGTTTGAATGAAAAAAGTGTCTTGCATGTCTCTTGCCGGATGGTATTCGGGCAAGTTTAATGCGGTGAAATTATGCCAATCGTCTTCGATTTCCGGACCTTCAGATACGTTAAACCCTATGGTGGAAAAGATATCTATGATTTGGTTTTTAACCAATGAAATTGGATGACGCGATCCTATTTTAACAGGTTCGCCAGGACGCGTTAAATCACCATAAACGGTTATTAAATCGAGCTTACTTTCAAAAGCATCCTGAAGGGTTTTTACTTTATTTTCAGCAGTATCTTTCAAGGCATTAATCACTTGTCCAAATTCTTTTTTCTGTTCGTTAGGAACATTTTTAAATTCGGCAAAAAAGTCTTTCAACAAACCTTTGCTTCCAAGGAATTTTATACGAAAAGTTTCTAAGGCTTCTTTGTTGTCAGTTTGAAACGCTTCGGCTTCGGCAATAAAATCTTTAATCTTGTCTATCATCGGTCATTTTGTAAAGATGCAAATTTAGGAAAAAAGGTTGGAAGATGGAAGTTGAAAGCAGGAAGAAATCACCTCAACACCTCTTAAATTAAAAATCGGCAGGGAACATGCATCAATCTATTACTTCTTTTTCTAGAAAATAATTCACAATCGCATCTTTCATTAAAATCGATTGTTCGCCTGCTTTTAAAGGCGGTAATTCTTCTTTAATTTTATAATGTGGCCAACCATCTTTATCAACAAAATCGAATTCATAATATCCATACGGCTCGAGTAATCTGCAAATAGCAATGTGCATTAAATTGAGTTTTTCGTCTTTTTTAAAAGCTTCCTTTAATTTACCTAATTCCTGAACTCCGATTAAGTATATGATGGCATCCAAATCTAATATTTCTCCATCAGCAAACTGATTGGATAAGATTTCAACGACTTTGTTCCAACGGTTTTTTAATTGTTCGTCTCTTGACATTTTTAAGTTTTGATTTAGGATTTAACATTTACGAGTTTTTCTCCATGCTAAATAAAAAATTATTTAGCAAAGATAGTAAGTAGAATTTTGACATCTTAATATTCTTTTATCTTTGCTACTTATTCATTATTGTTTTATATGAGTTTTTTAGATATTATTCTCGGTATTTTATTGTTTTTTGCATTAATTCGTGGCATCAGAAACGGATTGTTTGTAGAGCTAGCTTCGTTGCTATCCTTTTTAATTGGGATTTATGTTGCCATGAAGTTTTCCTATATCGTAGGAAATATGCTTGGCGACAGCGTTGCTTCTCCTTCAAAAACGGCAAAAATCATAGCGTTTGTCTTGACATTGATTCTTGTTATGGTTGCCATTCATTTTTTAGCGAAAGTGTTTTCCAAGATAGCTTCTTTTGTATTTTTGGGTTGGTTGAATAAATTAGGCGGTGCTGTTTTTGCTTTTTTAAAAACAACTCTTTTTCTGGGAATCGTTTTGAGTTTGTTGCAAAAAATAAATTTCGACAACGCATTAATCGCCAAAGAAACTCAAGAAAAGTCATGGTTATTTAATTCAATAGTAAAAACTTCTACTGTTCTAATGCCCTTACTGACGGTTTGGTTTGAAGATTTGAAAAAAGAAACTACTTCAACTCCTTGATAGCGTCTGCTTGTATCCAGCCTATGGTTTCGTCCGTCAATTCAATTTTTTTCCAGTTGGCAATGCTTTCCAAAACATATACTTTTGCACCTTCGTGCAAAACAAAAGCATCTGGGCTTGAATTTTTAGGTTCGCTTTTAACCGTTGTTATTTCCGCAAAAACAATGGCCGGCTTTTCATTTTCATAATGATTTTTTTCATAAATCGCCGAAGAAACACTTACTACAATTGCCAATAAAAAAAGGAACATTCCAATAAAAAAGACTCTTTTCAACAACGTGGTTTGAGAAAAATAATAACCCACAAAAAAAAATAAAAACACAAACGCCAATGTCACTGTAATCCATGCCCAAGTGTCGTAATGATATTTGGATGTGACGTCTTGAATAAGTTTCTGAAACCCGACTTTTGGCACCACTTTTATATCATCAATGGTC
>JBILYQ010000292.1:0-3071 GCA_044377655.1 Flavobacterium sp. | reverse complement strand
CTAAGAGTTAAAGGTTACTTAAAAGCGCTACAAGACAACAAAATTTCTTTTGACAATGCGTTGACTATTTTAACGGATAACGAAAAAGAATTCGACGCCAAAGCGGCCAATTTTTTTAATAATAATAAAGTAGACGCAGTTTTTGCCCTTGATGAGCATGCATCGGTAAGCGCCATGAAACTAGGAATTAAAAAGGGTTTAAAAATTCCGGAGGAACTTTCTATAATCGGTTTTGCTGATGGTGTTTGGTCAAGACGAATGACTCCAAGTTTGTCAACAGTTAGCCAGCACGGACCAGAAATAGGCGAGGTTGCGGTTAAAATGCTGATAGATAAACTGGAAAGCAAAGACGAAGAATATTCTTTTAAAACAACAGTTATCAAAACCGAATTGCGACAACGGGAATCTACTAAAAAACTATAATCATTTGTTTTTTTTAAACAGAATTGTACTGGATTTTAAATTGTACTGGATTATTGTTATAAAATTAATATATTTACATCCTTTAAACAAAAACAGTTACACCTTAGCTATGGATAAATTTTTCACTTTTATATTTTTAATTGTTTTTTTTAACAATGTTACTGCTCAAGAAAATCTTGATGTTTTTGATGTTGCTAGAAAAGGAACAATCGAAGAAATTAAAGTAATTTTCAAAGAAAACCCAAATTCCATAAATGCACTAAATAGTGAAGGATATTCCCCATTGGTGTTGGCCACCTATAGAGGAAATAATGAAGTCGCCAAGTTTTTAATAGAAAACGGAAGTGACATAAACGGGAATAGCAAAATGGGGACGCCTTTGATGGCAGCAATAGTGAAAGGAAATACTGAAATTGCCAAACTGCTTATTGAGAAAAAGGCAAATGTCAATAGTTCAGACGCTAACGGAACAACCGCTCTAATGTATGCAGTACAATTTAAAAACAGTAATGTTTTAAAGCTGTTGCTCATTCATAATGCTGATAAAACCAAAATTGACAATCAAGGAAAGACAGCTTTTGAATTTGCTGTTTTTTCAAAAAACGAAGAAATTATAAACTTGCTAAAATAAAATCTATGAAAAAAATTACTTTATTATTTATTACACTTGCGACCTTTAACGGTTTCGCGCAGCAGAAAAGCACTGGTCTAGTGACTTTATCAACTAATACAAGCGCTATTTTATTACTAGACAATTCAAATGCAACAGCAACACTTACTTTATCTGGTCCAAATGATAGATGGTTTGCATTACAATTTGGCTCTTTTGCAAATGGAGACGGAATGCAGTCTGGAGAAGATATTGTGTATTTTGACGGAACAATTTTAGTAGACGCAAAACATGGAGGTGTCGGCGTTACTCCTTCAACGGATGCTATTAATAATTGGACATTAGTTTCCAACAACAATAATATGCCATCTGCAGGCTTGAGAACAATTATCTACACACGACCTTTGAATAGTGGTGATGCCAATGATTATACATTTAATTTTGCAGATACTTCTATAGATTTCGCTTGGGCAAGATCAGGTTCTGCAAGTTATTCATTTGCTAATCACGGTGGCGCAAATAGAGGATACGCCATTGATAGACCTTTAACGGTGCTTGGTGTAGAAGATTTTTCTTTGAATGCGTCTTCTGTTTACCCTAATCCTTCAAATGGAACGTTTTTAATTAAAACTAAAACAACCTTAGAAAAAATAAATGTTTATTCTCAAACGGGTTCTTTGGTAAAAACAATTCAAGTTGATGATGTTTCAGAAAATGTTGAAATTAACATAAACGGATTGCAAACAGGTATTTATTTGTTAGAGCTAGTAAATGAAACCGAGAAATCTTGGAAAAAAGTCATTATTGAATAAAGAAATTATTCTATACAAAAAGGGTCAATTTAAATTAAATTGACCCTTTTTTTTTGAGTATCAAACCGAATAAATTTTTTTGACAAAACGTTATTTAATCTGACTTTTTTTAACAAAAGCCCCATTGACTAGACGCTAGTGTTGATGATAACTCATTTTTGATTTTAATGAAATTGAAGTTACTTTTTAACTTGGTTTTGTATCCAGTTTTTTACTACTTCCAGTGCTTTTGGAGAAAATGTTTCTTCAATTGTAGCATATTCTTCTGGCGAACCCGATTTGCATTCTTGAAAAAGATGGTTAAGATTAGGCAATTCCATAACAGTTGATTTCTTATTTTTCCCCTTATCCAATGCTTTTTTAATGGCTTCCAAGTTAATTTTTGCTGGAACTTGCAAATCTTTTTCACCATTGATGGCCAAAACAGGACATTTTACCTTATCCAAACTTACTGCAGGATTGTATTTGATGAAAAATTGCATCCAAGGATTTGAGAGTTCATCCACCATCATTTTAACATATTCTTCCTCTTTTACCTCTTTTGGTTTTTCTGTTTCTGGGGTTTCTTTTATGATTTTTTCAAAATAAAAGGTCAACTCCTTAATCATTTCTTCCTGTGAAGTGGCTTTTTTTACAATTTCAAAAGCTCCTTTATTAGTATTTTTTGATCGCAACAAATCTTTCTCGCTAATCCCAGAAACTCTTCCGATTAATTCTTGTTGTAATAATAAAATTTCCTCACCTGTAACTCCCGTTCCGGCTAATAATACGATGAAATCTACATCTTTTGATTTTGAAGCAATGATTGGCGCAATCATTCCGCCTTCACTGTGACCAATCAACCCAATTTTGTTGTTTTTGATTTCTTTTCTTGTTTTTAAATACTGAATTCCTGCTTCAACATCAGAAGCAAAATCTAATGATGTTGCCGATTTAAAATTGCCTTCAGACAAAGCTGTTCCTCTGTCATCAAAACGCAAAACCGCAATGCCGTTGCGTGTTAAATAATCTGATAAAACTAAAAAGGGTTTGTGACCTAATAATTCTTCGTCTCTATTTTGAGGCCCGCTTCCAGATATCAATAGTACAACGGGAAATGTACCTTCTTTTTTTGGTAACGATAGCGTTCCGGCCAGTGTTATATTGTCTTTTTTGTTTTCAAAAGTAATGTCTTCCGAATAATAAGGATACGGTTTTTTTGGTTCTTGAGGTCTGATTGCCACCCT
>JBILYQ010000119.1:0-6813 GCA_044377655.1 Flavobacterium sp. | reverse complement strand
GAATCTTTCTTTTCTGCGGTCACTAAATCTAATTTAGTGGCAATTTCTCTAACTTCAGGTTTAGTCAATTCTCCAATTGGAAATAGAGATGTAGCTAACTGTTCTTGCGATAATTGGCAAAGAAAATAGGATTGATCTTTATTATCATCTTTTCCAGCGAGCAATTTATATATAGTTTTTCCGTCTTTTTCTAAAATTCCTTTTCTGCAATAATGACCCGTTGCTACATAATCCGCGTCTAGACTTAAAGCAATTTTCATAAAAACGTCAAACTTAATTTCACGATTACATAAAACATCTGGATTTGGTGTACGCCCTTTTTCATATTCGTTGAACATATAGTCAACAATTTTTTCTTTGTATTGCTCGCTCAAATCTACAGTTTGAAATGGGATGCCTAGTTTTTCAGCAACAAGCAAAGCATCATTGCTGTCTTCAAGCCACGGACATTCATTGGAAATAGTCACGGTATCATCATGCCAATTTTTCATAAATAGCCCAATAACTTCATAGCCTTGCTCCTTTAAAAGATAGGCAGCCACGCTAGAATCTACACCTCCAGAAAGCCCAACAACAACTCTTTTCATTTTACGTCAATAAATTTGATGCAAAATTACTTCAAATTAATTAGTATTCTAGTTTCTTAACTCTTTTTTGGAATTTCTTACCTTGTTTATTCATGTTGACATCTTTTAATTTATCCTTTTCAAGAATTTTCCAAACATCCACTTTTTTGCCTGCTTTGAACATTCCTTTTGCAACAATTTGTCCATCTGAACTTTTAAATAGGGCAAGGCCATCATATTGACCATTTACAAATACAGATTCTTCTAAAACTATTCCAGTTTCTGTATATTTTTTTGAGTTACCGTTTTTTATACCGGAGCTATAGGTTGTTTCTTCGGCAATTTTACCGCTAGCAAAAAAAACTTTTCTTACTCCTTCTAACTTTCCGTCGCTATAAAACTCTGTTGTCATTAATGAAGGGGAATTTTCATGATAATATTTCCATTCTCCTTCAAACTTTTTATTGACAACATTACCTTCGCTTACTTTATTATTTTTTTGATTATAAAATATGGTATAACAAGAATTATTTTTCAAATTGAATTCTCTGGTTGCAATTACGGTTCCTGCCTTTGTATCATCAAAAAACTTGAACATACCCACTTCCTTACCTTTATTAAAGGTGCCTTCATATCGCGGTCTTTGAGATTGTTCATAAATGCCTTTCCAAATTCCATGCTTATTCCCGTCAGCATCCAATTTATTAAAATCTTGACCAAAAGTAATTGCTGTCAAAAAAAGAAAAATATATTTCATAAAATATTTATTTATTATCAAAAAATAATTGAAACAAAAATACTATCAATTTATCAAACGGCAACTTTATTATTTTAGTATAAGACTTATTATGTTAAAATAATTATAGCAAAAGCACTTTTTGTTTAACGTAAAATAATTTTACATGATGTAAAATATAAATAAAATTAATATTTATCCACTAACTGTCTATAAATCAAGTTAAACAAAAATGTTAAAAAAATAATAAAATTTATTTTGTTTAGCCAATTGTAAAAAATGATAAACAAAATAATAGTATATTTGTATAAATTTAAACAAACACCTATGAAAAATTTATCTAAAATTATCGGAATTGCTCTTCTAGCATCTACAATTTTCTCATGCAGTGATGACGAAAATGGAACACCACAGCTTAAAACTATTGCAGAGATTGCACAATCTAATCCTGAATTAAGTATTCTAGTGGATGCTTTAGTAAGAACTGATTTAGTTGAAACATTTGATGGATCTGGATCATTCACCGTTTTTGCTCCAACAAACACAGCATTTAATTCATTTTTGACTACAAACGGTTATGCAAATATTGATGCCGTACCAGTTGCTGCTTTAACCGAAGTGTTGAAAAACCATGTTCTAAGCGGAAGCTTTTACAGCACAGATTTGGCAACGGGCTACAAAAGCACGTTAGCAAAAGGTAGTGCTTCAACTACAAGCGCTATTAGTATGTATTTAAATGTGAGTAGTGCAGGTGTTTTTATTAACGGAGGAACATCAAATGGCGGCGCTTCTGTTAGTTCTGCAAACATTCAAGCATCAAATGGGGTTATTCATGTAGTAAATGGGGTAATTGGATTGCCAACTGTAGTAAATCATGCCATTGCAAATACTGATTTTTCTACCTTAGTAGCAGCATTGAGTTATAATCCATCCTCTGGATTTGTAGGCGTTTTATCTGGAACTGCAAGTTCTCCTTTTACAGTTTTTGCTCCAACTAATACTGCTTTTGGATTATTCTTAACTGAAACTGGATATTCTGGATTAGCCGCTATTCCTACAAATGTTTTAGAAACCACTTTAAAATACCACGTAGTAACTGGTGCTAATGTACTTTCAACTTCTTTAATGAACAATCAAATTGTAGATACATTTGCTGGACAAGAGTTTACAATTAATTTAACTGGAGGAGGTGCTACTATAACAGATGTAAATGATCGAGTTAGTAACATTGTAGCCACAGATGTTCAATGTTCAAATGGTGTTATTCACGTTGTAAATAAAGTATTATTACCATCATTTAATTAAGTTTCCAAAATCTTATAATTTAGAAAGCTTTCCACACGGAAAGCTTTCTTTTTTTTTAGTTATGAGATTTCGAGTTATTTTAAAAGTCATTATTTATCATAAAAAAAAAGTCCTGATTATAAAGTATTGAACTTTATAATCAGGACTTTTTTAAACATAAAAATTTATTTTTTTGCTTTTTTAGCTTTTTGCTCTTCGGCTTGTTCCATCATTTCTCTCATTTTTTTCTGAAACTTGCTTTCTGTTTTTGGCTTCAATTTGTTTTCTTGAATCTGAGCATGAATTTTATCTCCATCTATTATATATCGTTTTATGACAACCATAATTCCGATTGTAATTAAATTGGAAATAAAGTTGTATAAACTCAATCCTGAGCCATAGTTGTTGAAGAAAATTAACATCATTACAGGCGAAACATAAATCATGATTTTCATTATTTTCCCCATGTCTGGCATCCCGTCTTGCTGTGGCTGCGCCATTACCTGATCACCAGATGTCATTTTCATGTAAAAGAAAATTGCTATCGCGGCAAGCAATGCAAATAAACTTACATGATTTCCATAAATAGTAGAAATTAAGGGAATATTCTGTTTCCAAGAAACAATATTATCAAAGGAAGATAAATCGTCCGCCCAAAGGAAACTTTTTTGACGCAACTCAATGGCAGATGGAAAAAATTGAAATGATGCATACATAAACGGAAGCTGTATTAATGCAGGAATACAACCTGCCATCGGATTTACTCCTGCTTTATTATACAATTTCATCGTTTCTTGTTGCTTTTTCATTGGATCTTTTTGAAATTTCTCACCAATTTCCATAATCTCTGGACGCAATACTTTCATTTTTGCTTGCGATAAAAACGATTTAAAAGTTATTGGCGACATGGCCAGTTTAATCAATATTGTAAATAGGATTATTGCAATTCCTAATCCCATATAGGAACCTAAAAGACCAAATAAAGGAATAAAAATAAGTTTATTAATCCATCCGAAAATTCCCCAACCAAGAGAAATAATCCCGTCTAAATTTTTGTCATAATTACTTAGTAATTTATAATCCGCCGGCCCATAATACCAATTCATCTTATAATCTAATTCTCCATTGCTGAAAGCCAAAGGTAAAACGGCTTTAAACTGCTTTGTAAAAACGGTATCAATAGTTTGGTCATTTACTAAATCGGTCGACTGCAGTTTTGCGGTTTTAAAGGGTGTTTTTGTTAACAGAATTGAAGCAAAAAAATGCTGTTTGAAAGCTATATAAGTTACCTCCTCTTGCGTTTCCTCTTCACTTTTTCCGGTACCAGCGTAGTCAATTTTTTTATCGTCGTGTTCAAAATAAATTTCTGTATAACGATTTTCATAAGAGATGCTTTTTTCATTGCGATACGATTTCAAATCCCATTCCAAATCCATTGGCTTGGTTGTATTTAAAACAGTATTCAATCCTTCGGAGCGAACGTCAAAATCAAGCATATAATTGTTTGGTTTCAACACGTATTTGTATTCTAAAAACGCAACATTACTTGCCTTTAGTTTCATGGAAAGAATTTGATTTTCACCAACTTTAGTTAAAGTTGGCTCAAAAAATAACTCTTTTGTGTTTAAAACTCGGTTGTCTTTGGTTTGCAATTGAAGATTGAAATTGGCATTGCTATTTTTTATTAATTCCACTAATTCGCCTGAACCTTTGTTGAATTTTTCAAAGTTTTTTAGCGTAGCTTCTGCTATATAGCCTCCTTTATTAGAAATTTTTAATTTCACCAAATCATTTTCAATAATGGTAAATTCCTCTTTTGCGGAAGGTAAAGTAGCCGAATAGGCAAAACTACCCAAAGCACCTTCTAATTTTTTGATTTTTATAGAATCATTAGAAATTGTATCGGCAGTTGTAGCTACTATAGCTTTTGTGGCTATTT
Source organism: Flavobacterium sp. (assembly GCA_044377655.1). Taxonomy (GTDB): domain Bacteria; phylum Bacteroidota; class Bacteroidia; order Flavobacteriales; family Flavobacteriaceae; genus Flavobacterium. The sequence goes on along the minus strand of JBILYQ010000119.1, from coordinate 2,288 downwards.
GTTTTGCTTTTTGCTCCGCTTGAACTTGCTCTTTTTTTGCTTTTTCTGCAGCTAATTCTTCATTTGTTGGTTGATTTTTATACACCATCCAAATGACGATTACAAAAATTAAAGCAAATCCAATAATTGAGTTAAAATCTAACTTCTTCTGTTCCATTATTAATTAATTTAGCGCTCTGCATTTTACAAAAAGCGAGGTAATATTATTTTTTGTTTTTCACCATTGCGGCCACAAAGCTAACAAAAATTGGGTGTGGATTTGCAACAGTACTTTTATATTCTGGATGGTATTGAACTCCTAAGAAAAAAGGATGGTTTTTTAATTCTATAATTTCCACTAAACCTGTATCTGGATTTACTCCAGAAGCTAGTAGACCAGCGCTTTGCAACGCTTTTTTATATTTGTTATTGAATTCATAACGATGGCGATGGCGCTCTTCGATTTGGGTTTTACCATAAATCTGATACGCCAAAGTATCCTCCTCTATAGTACACTTCCATGCACCAAGTCGCATCGTTCCACCTTTATCGGTGATGTTTTTTTGTTCTTCCATCAACGAAATCACTGGATGTGATGTTTCTTCATTCATCTCAGTAGAATTAGCATCTTTGTATCCCAAAACTGTTCTGGAATATTCTATAACTGCCATTTGCATTCCCAAACAAATTCCAAAAAAAGGAATATTGTTTTCGCGGGCATATTTTACTGTTTCAATCTTTCCTTCAATTCCACGACCACCAAAACCTGGAGCTACTAAAATTCCATCCAATCCTTTTAATTGCTCTGTTACTGTTTCAGCATTAAGATATTCTGAGTGAATGCTAATTACATTTACTTTTGTTTCATTGGCTGCACCGGCATGGATAAATGATTCTAAAATAGATTTATATGAATCTTGTAATTCTACATATTTCCCAACTAAACCAACATTTACAGTATGTTTTGGATGTTTTAGTCGGTGTAAAAAAGTATTCCAATTTTTTAAATCGGGTGCTGCTTTTTTTGGTAAATTTAATTTTTTTAACGCTACTACATCAAGACCTTCTTCAAGCATCAAATTTGGCACTTCGTAAATGGTAGACGCATCGATGGATTGAATAACTGCTTCTCTTTTTACATTACAAAACAAAGCCAATTTATTTCGCAATTCTTCTGAAATTTCATGTTCTGTTCTACAAACCAAGATGTCGGCTTTTATACCGCTTTCCATCAATGTTTTTACAGAATGCTGTGTTGGTTTTGTTTTTAATTCTCCAGCGGCAGCAAGATATGGAACCAACGTTAAGTGAATTACAATTCCGTTGCCTTCGCCTAATTCCCAAACCAATTGACGCACCGATTCTATATAAGGTAACGATTCAATATCTCCAACGGTTCCGCCAATTTCGGTAATTACAATATCAAAATCGCCCGATTTACCAAGCAATTGCATTCTTTCTTTAATTTCATTGGTAATATGAGGAACAACTTGAACCGTTTTTCCAAGGAATTCACCTCTTCGTTCTTTTTCAATAACTGAAAGATAAATTCTTCCTGTAGTTACGTTATTTGCTTGAGAAGTGGGCACATTCAAAAAACGTTCGTAGTGACCTAAATCCAAATCGGTTTCTGCGCCATCGTCCGTCACATAACATTCGCCATGTTCATAGGGATTAAGCGTTCCAGGATCAACATTTATATAAGGATCAAATTTTTGGATTGTTGTCCTGTAACCGCGGGCTTGCAATAATTTTGCTAAAGAAGCTGCGATAATTCCTTTTCCCAAGGAAGAAGTCACACCGCCTGTAACAAAAATGTATTTCGTTTGATTCATTGTGTTGTTGTTTAATCTGAATTTATTTCAGATTGTAGTTGTAGTCGTGTAAAAAAACGACGCAAAAATACGATTTAAATTGGATAAACTATAATTTGAAAATGAGTTAATTTGGAAATTTAAAATTGAAAAAATAGTCATTGTATTAATCCAAAACCGACTTATTAAGTTCCTGTAATTTTATTTTATTTTTTAAAATTAAATTGGCTTAGGATATTGTTTTTTGATATTACGAACTAATTCCTCCAAACCGTTTAATTTGAGTTCATAAATCAGTTGGAGTTGTTCACCAAGTTGTCCTTTGGGAAAACCTTTATTGGAATACCAAACCACATAATACTCTGGTAGATCGATAAGATAATACCCTTCATATTTGCCGAAAGGCATTTTGGTATGGGCGAGTTTTATAAGAAGTCGTTGTTGTGTGTTCAAGCTTACTTCCAGTTAAAAGTAATTACTTTTTCAATATCTGGA
>JBILYQ010000067.1:0-9221 GCA_044377655.1 Flavobacterium sp. | reverse complement strand
TTCTACCTTAACAGAGCTGTGTTTTTTGAATTTTGTTTTGACTGTAAGTAGGTCGTCATAACGGGCTGGTTTTTTGTAATTTAAATGCATTGAAACAATCGGCAACGCAATGCCGTTTTCCTCAAGAGATTTATAAGAAATCCCTTTGTTTCTCAACCATTCAACGCGTCCTATCTCGAAATAAGGCACATAATTGCCGTGATAAACTACTCCCATTTGGTCTGTTTCTGAATAACGCACCCTAATTTGAACTTCATGTTCTTTCATCTGATTTTTGTTTGTTTTAATAATATTACATTTAACTCGATACAACAAAAATTTTAAAAATTCATTGCAAATTTTATTTTTTTTAATGAATTTTATTCACATATTTGTTTCCCCAAAAAATTACAATAAAGACGCTAGTTTTTTTTGTTAATCAACCTTTAATATCAATAGAATAAAATTTAGAATACATGAGTAAAACTGCGCAATTAGTATGGGAAAACTGCCTCATCTTTATCAAGGATAATATAGAAGAACCAGCTTTTAAAACTTGGTTTGAACCTATTAAGTCAGTAGAACTAACTGATAACGCTTTATACATTCAAGTTCCTAGTAAATTTTTCTACGAATGGATAGAAGAACACTACGTGAAATTATTGAAAGTAGCCCTAACTAAAGAACTCGGTAAAAATGCAAAGTTACTCTATAAAATCAAAATGGAAAATACTTATGGCAACAAACAACCGTTTACAGAACAATTGCCTAGCGCGAATAGAAGTCCTCTAAAACCCCAAGATGTTGATGCGCCGTATAAAAACATAAGCACGGAGCTGAAAAATCCATTTGTTATTCCTGGAATTAGAAATCTAAAAATTGAATCTCAATTAAATCCAAACTACAATTTTGACAATTTCCTTGAAGGAGACTCGAATCGTTTGGCACGTTCCGCAGGAATGGCAGTCGCCAATAAGCCTGGCGGCACCTCTTTCAATCCTTTATTGATTTTTGGAGGCGTTGGGTTAGGAAAAACACATTTGGCGCATGCCATAGGTGTCGAAATAAAAGACAAATACCCCGAAAAAACAGTCTTGTACATATCGGCAGAAGTATTTACACAACAATATATCGATTCAGTAAAGAAAAATAACAGAAATGATTTCATCCATTTTTACCAATTAATAGATGTGTTAATCATTGACGATGTTCAATTTCTATCCGGAAAAACTGGAACTCAAGATGTTTTCTTTCATATTTTTAATTATTTACACCAAAACGGGAAACAAGTAATCCTTACTTCTGATAAAGCGCCCGTTGACATGCAAGACATTGAACAACGTTTATTGTCACGCTTTAAATGGGGTTTGTCCGCAGAATTACACCAACCCGATTACGAAACGAGAATATCAATCTTGAAAAATATTCTTTACAGAGATGGCGTTGAAATGCCCGATGACATTATTGAATATGTAGCAAGGAATATTAAATCAAATGTTAGAGAACTGGAAGGCGCAATAATTTCGTTGATTGCACAATCTTCTTTTAACAAAAAAGAGGTCAATCTTGATTTGGCCAAAAGTGTTGTTGAAAAATTTGTAAAAAATGTAAAACGCGAAATTTCTATTGACTACATCCAAAAGGTGGTTTCTGATTATTTTCAGCTAGATTTGGATACGTTGCAGTCAAAAACAAGAAAACGCCACGTGGTTCAAGCCCGACAACTTGCAATGTTTTTTGCAAAAAAATTCACCAAAGCCTCTTTAGCAAATATCGGTTCTCAAATTGGAGACCGAGATCATGCAACAGTATTGCATGCATGCAAAACCGTTGATAACTTGGTTTCAACTGACAAACAATTCAAAAAATTTGTAGACGATATTTATAAAAAATTATCGCTATAACAACATAGTTAAAGTAGTTTATTGCACTGCTAAATTCTTGAATATATAAAGTTATGCCCGTTAAAATATTAATGGTTTGCCTTGGTAATATTTGTCGTTCGCCTTTGGCGGAAGGTATATTAGCTTCCAAACTTCCGGGAAATAAATTTCAAATCGATTCGGCTGGTACTGGAAATTATCATGTGGGCAAACAACCTGATCATCGCTCCATTGCCATTGCCAAAAAGAAAGGTATTGACATTACAAATCAAAAAGCCAGACAATTTACCTCCAAAGACTTTGATGAATTTGACTATATTTTTGTAATGGACAGCTCCAATTATGACAACGTAATGGAACTTGCAAAAAACGAAACACATAAAGAAAAAGTTCAAATGATTTTGAACAACTTGTTTCCAGGCGAAAATGTGGATGTTCCTGATCCGTATTATGGTTTACAAAATGGTTTTGACACAGTATATGAAATGCTAGATGAAACATGTACAATTATTGCCAAAAAACTAATCGAAAAATACCCATGAAGCCGATTACTTCCATAGGAAAGCTGTATTTAATACCCACTACACTTGGGGAAATGAACCCCGATGACGTGTTGCCGCAAACAGTAAAAAGAGCGATTGACTTCATTGACGAATACATCGTTGAAAATGAAAAAACAGCACGAAAATTTATCAAAAGTGTCAATCCTGAAAAAATTCAGGCATCCCTAAAAATCTCCACTCTTAATAAACACACCGAGAAAGCAGAATTCAACACCATGATTCAGTCTTGCCTTCAGGGCAAGAATATTGGTTTGATGAGCGAAGCCGGTTGTCCAGGCGTAGCAGACCCTGGAGCCGTAATTGTTAAAATAGCGCACGAAAAAGGGATACAAGTAATACCACTGGTTGGACCTTCTTCAATCCTTTTAGCCATGATGGGTTCCGGAATGAACGGTCAAAGTTTTGCCTTTAACGGGTATCTTCCTATTGACAAATCGGAAAAAAAAACAGCCTTGAAAAGTGTTGAAAAATTATCTCAAGATAAAAATCAATCACAGATTTTTATCGAAACACCCTATAGAAATAATAAATTACTGGAAGATGTGTTGCAAACACTACAACCAAGCACGCATCTCTGCATTGCCACAGATATCACATTACCAACTGAATACATAAAAACACATTTGGTGTCCGAATGGAAAAAAATAAAGGTCGATTTACACAATCGACCTACCATTTTTATTATTCATCGAACGTAATTAGTTTACTTTGGCATTTTTATTTGCAATGATTCCCGAAGTTTCATAACCCGCAAAATCTCTCATGTAAGAACGAACGGATGTTCCGTAATCGTCTTTGCATTTCCTTTTACCATCAGTTTTTAGAAATCTTTTAACAGAACCTGCCCCGCCTAAATGTGCCGCAGCCAGGATACCGGATTCGGTAATCTTAACGCCATCAACTATTTTGCCATCAAACTTTGCTATATAGTCTTGGAGTTCATATTTATTTTTGGACAAAAGGGCCACAAATGCTTTCTCTTGTAATTTGGGGCTATTCAAAAAAGCTGCGCTGTCATTAACACCAACAGTTTTTAAAGTCGCTATGCCAAATTGGTATTTGCCTAAATAGCCTAAAGAATTAATTTTTTTGTATTTTCCTTGCGATTCTTTGAAGGCAATAGCTTCTTTATATCCGATGAAGAATTTACCGTAAAAAGGAATTTGAAGATTGATATATTCCATAGGTTTCAATGAAGGAAAAACATAGTGAAGCGCTTCGCTTTCATCTACTCGAAACCAATCGTGGCTTTGGGAATTATAAGGTTTGAAACCAGTGCTTATAAAAGCAACTGTTAGTAGGATTGTTGTGTAAAATGTCCATTTTTTTATCATGCATGTTTATTTCTCAAGCGCTGTCACCATCATGAAATTTACGGTTGCAAATATACAATAAAAAATATAAAATTGAAAATCAACAAGTTAAAGTTTTCTAAAAGTATAAATAATGCCATTTAATTCCTCCACTACCCTTGATTTCTATAGCAGGAGCGGGGATTTTTATTGTGTTAAAAACTAGGAATAAAGTCTTAATTAAGTTAGATTTTGTTTTTATTTTTGTCAAATCAACATCGAAACTCAGGTAAATTTGTCGGTATCTTTCGCTTTCTGGTAGGAAAACAGTGTTGACCAAGCCCTCATTTCCCGTAATCATTCCCTCGGCACCATAACCAACTGCAACATTCAACCATTTTGGAAGTTTGGATTGCTTAAAAAAAGAATGTATATTGACTGATAGCCAATAGGTTTGACCATTGTAATCTTTCAAAATTTGTTCAGACACAGAGCTTCCTAAAACATTCGGTCGAGCAGAAGCATAAGGCGTGGTGTGAAAAGAAAACTTGGGTACAATTCTTTGTTCTTTCCAAAGCAATTCCTGCGAAACAAACAAAGCCGTTCCAGAAACATTAGCTGCAACATCGCCCAATGATGCACCCCATTGTGATGAATAGCCATCAAAAACTTCAACCGTTGTTAAAAAAGCCAAACCTAAAGTAGCGCCATAAAGCAATTGCCTTTTATTGTCACAGCCCGACCATTTCAGAGCATTGGAACCAAAACTTCCCAGATGATAGGCGGAAAAAACATGTCCGGCTTTATCCATTTGAAGCCATTCAGCATTGTCATTGATGAAATGAAAATCAGATTTTGGATAATCGGCATACCAAAGTTGGTTTAAACCAATTAATGCCGCAGCGCCAACAGCCGTTTCCGAAATGATTAGTGTGTTTAACCGTTTTTTATTTAAACTGTCTGATGGTTTGAAAAAAGAGTCAAAAGTGTTTTGCGCAAAAAGAAAACTTGTTGTAAACAGAAAAACTGTTAGATATATATTGATTTTACTTTTCAAGAATTACCTATTTGTCCCTTGAGCATTCATCCAATCGCTGTATTTCTTGGCATTCACTTGATGTTGTTCGTAAGTGGAAGCAAAAACATGGTAGCCAAATTTATCCACACTAGCGCAGAAATAGATATAATCGTGTTTCTCAGGATTTAAAACCGCATCGATGGCATCAACATCGGGCATGGCAATTGGTCCAGGAGGCAAACCGATAGTTGTATACGTGTTGTAAGGTGATTTTATAAACAAATCGTTATACAAAACACGTTTGATGATTTGGTCAAAATCATTGGTTTTCAATTTCAACGCATAGATAATTGTTGGATCGGCTTGCAATGGCATTCCAAGTTCTAATCGATTGAGATACACGCCTGCAACAGTTTTTCTTTCTGATTTTTTTGCAGTTTCTTTATGAACAATGGAAGCCAAAGTGATTACTTGAATAGGGGTTAAATTCAATGCCGTTGCCTTTTGAATGCGTTCTTTGGTCCAAAAACGGTTGTATTCCTTCAGCATTTTTGTTCTGAATTTCTCTGCCGAAATATACCAATACACTTCATAAGTATTGGGCAAAAACATAGCGAAAACAGTTTCTTTGGTAAATCCGTTCTCTTTTAAAAAGAGCGTGTCTCTAAAGCACTTTAGCAATTTTGTGGTGTCAGGTTCTATTTGAGAACTTAATCTAACACATAGATTTTCCAAACGTTCTTGATTGTTAAAGGCTAAATTAACGGGCACATTTCGTCTGATGGCCGAAACCAATTGAAAACTGTTCATCCCTTTTTTCAAAAGGAATTTACCAGGAACGATATTATCTATATAAGAACGCTTTTCGGTCACTTTTTCAAAATTCTCCATATTTTTGACAAACGGCGCCATTATTTCCTTAACTTCTTGATAAGTAGCATCTGACGGCACGTAAACAAAAACCTCATCTTGAGAAAACTTGGTGTTATCAGTAAAAATATCAACATAAATCTTTATGCCCAAACCCAACAAAACAACTAATAAAAGTACGGATGCGTAGGAAAAATATTTTTTAAAATTCATAGTTTTATTGATTAATCAACTGAAAAATAGCTTCATCATGGAATGTATCGTGTACTAAATTCCACTCTTTTTTTATTCCGATTTTTTGAAAGCCAAATGTAGCAAAAAGCTTCAAACTTGCATTATTTTTAGTTCCAATATTTGCAAATAATTGATGCAAACACAATTGTTGAAAAGCATAGTCTATCATCAAACCCAATGCCTCTTTACCCAAACCTTTGCTCCTATCCGCAACATTTTGGATTATAATGCCTATTCCCGCACGCTTGTTTCTTGGATCAAAATCAAATAAATCAATCAGCCCAATGGCTTGCCAAGTGTCATTTTTGCAAATGGCTAAGCGCAATTGTTTGGCTTCATAAATATCCTGATGCGCATTTTCGAGATATTGACGAATTAAAAACTTACTATACGGAGTTTGAGTGTTGCTAACTTCCCAAATGGTTTCATCGTTTTCCAAAGCATAAACGAAATCCAAATCTTCGGGTTCGAGCGCACGCAAATAAATATTTTGTCCTTTTAGTGTTACCATTCGATAGTTCCTTTAAATACAAAAGTAGCCGGGCCTTTTAGAAAAACATTGGTGAATAAGCCCTTATTTTTCTCAAATGAAACTTCTAATTTCCCGCCTTCAACATCAATTTCCATGTGATTGGAATTGGTTTTCCCAATGGCATTCATCGCAATGGCAACAGCAGTAGCTCCTGTCCCGCAGGATAACGTTTCGTCTTCAACGCCGCGTTCATAAGTTCGGATGGCAAAATGGTTTTCGGAAATTTGCTTCACAAAATTAACATTGCATCCTGCTTTTCCATACAAATCGGAATAACGAATTGCCGCGCCATTATTTTTAACATCATAGTTTTCTATACCGTCTACCATAGTTACATGATGAGGCGAACCTGTGTTCAAAAAAACATAATCGCTTTCTATCTTTACTTCATCAACATCCTTCATTTGCAAAGAAACAGTTCCGTTTTCTAATATTTCAGCATGATGCAAACCATCAGTCGCAATAAAAGTCGTCTTATCATCAATGACTTTCAATTTTTTAGCAAAAGATACTAGACACCGTCCGCCATTGCCACACATGGAACTTTCGTTGCCGTCCGAATTGTAATAAATCATCCTAAAATCGGTTTCTAAATCCGTCTCCAATAAAATCAATCCGTCTGCACCGACTCCGAAGCGCCTGTCGCAAAGTTGCGCAATGAGTTTGAGATTGTTTTTGGGAAAACTGTTTGTCCGATTGTCAATCATGACAAAGTCGTTTCCAGTTCCTTGGTATTTGTAAAAAGTGATTTGCATTTTATAATTGTATAATGACACAAAGTTACAAATATTAAAGCGAAGTTAAAGTATGTTAAACGAGCGTTAAACTGGTATTTAGAAAATAATATTTTTTTAATTTTACTGTTATATAATGTAAATAGTAGTACATATGAAACAAGTAACAAGTTTATTTATAGTGTCCTTATTGAGTGGCGCAGTCACTCTAGGCGCTTATAAATTATTTATCGAGGAAGAAAGTAACCAAAAAGCTGTAGTAACTTCGGCGCAAACCAATTATTCAAAAAATGTTGGGCTTTCTGACGAAGCAATTGATTTTACAGCAGCTGCCGAAAGTGCCGTTCACACGGTTGTCCATGTGAAAAATGTATCTGTCAGAACCATATCCAATCCAATATTGGAATATTTTTATGGCTCCCGCGGTGGGCAACAGCAAGAACAAGTGGGAACTGGATCTGGTGTGATTATCTCTGAAGACGGGTATATTGTTACCAATAATCACGTGATTAAGGATGCCACCGAATTGGAAGTTACATTGAATAACAATAAATCGTATAAAGCAAAACTTATTGGAACGGATTCTAAAATGGACATTGCCCTTTTAAAAATCGATAGCGAAGAAAAATTACCCTACACCACTTTTGCCAATTCTGACCAAGTAAAAGTGGGAGAATGGGTGTTGGCTGTTGGAAATCCTTATAATTTAACTTCCACAGTTACCGCGGGAATTGTTTCTGCAAAAGCAAGAAATCTGGACAGTAGCGGCATTCAATCATTTATTCAAACGGATGCAGCTGTGAATCCAGGAAACAGTGGCGGCGCCTTAGTAAACACTCGCGGAGAATTGATTGGAATTAACACTATGATTTCATCACAAACAGGCTCCTATGTTGGCTATTCCTTTGCGGTTCCTTCCAATATTACCAAAAAAATAATCGAAGATATCATGGAATTTGGCAATGTACAACGAGGAATTCTTGGTGTGGAAGGTGGCGAATTGAACAATAAAGCTTCGGAAGAATTGGGAATAAAAGACACAGAAGGATTTTATGTCAATAAAGTGACCAAAAATTCGGGTGCTGAAAAAGCGGGATTGAAAAAAGGTGATATCATAAAAAAACTGGACAATCAAAAAGTGAATTCTTATGCCGAACTTTTTGGATACATCAATACCAAACGTCCAAACGATAAGATACAAGTTACTTTCGTAAGAGACGAAAAAACGATAACAACATCGGTTACTTTAATAAAAAATGAAGTGATGACCACCGACTTTAAAGGAATAGAATTGGTAAACATTGACGCAATAGACAAAAAGAAATTCAGAATTGAGTATGGCGTCAAAATCAATGAGGTCAACAACGAACAATATGGGATGTATGCTGAGGAATTAAAAGGAAGCATCATCTTAAATATTGACAATGTAAAAGCGGTCGACGTAGAAACGGTGGCTAGAATAATGAGCAAAAAAGAAGAAAATCAACGCATAAATGTGCAAATGATTACCAAATCAGGGCAGCTTTTAAGAATCATTCTTTAATAGAAACAAAGCTGTTTTTTTTATTAAACCAATCCATAAAAGGGTTGGTTTTTTTATGAAAAAAATTTTACGAAATCGTTTTCGTAAAACCACATAAATAACTACTTTTGCACCAAATTTAGTTTCAACACAACAAAAATATTATTTTTTATTCTATGAACAGCAACACTTTATACGAAAAAGAATTGTCTTTTCAAGCAGACAGACGAAAAGCAGCGGTAGAATTTATTAAAATCATTAGCGATTTATGGTATGATAAATCCATTGAATTAGTGCTTTTTAGAAATCAATTAATTGACAGAAACGTAAGCGACATCATGAACTTACATGAGTATGCGGGGGAATTTGTTCAAAAACCAATCAATGTTTTCGACTCCGTTGAAATTGCAAAAGCCATTGAAAACTTAGATTTACCGCCATCACGTATTGACATCGGAAAATTGACTTATGAGTATCACTTAGAAGACAATAAATACAATGACAGTAGAGCTTTTGTGATTGACAAATTAAAAAATGCTAAAGACTCGCAAGACATCAAACCCAAAGATGTAGTATTGTATGGATTTGGACGAA
>JBILYQ010000291.1:0-3080 GCA_044377655.1 Flavobacterium sp. | reverse complement strand
AAACAGAGGATAATCTTCCACCAAATTCGGATGGAATACTTCCTTTGTAGATATCTGCTTTTTTTGTTGTAAATGGATTTACTGCTGAGAAAAACCCAAAGAAATGGGATGGATTGTAAATAATGGTATTGTCTAATAATATCAAATTTTGATCTTCTTTTCCTCCACGTACATTGAATCCTGCCGAACCTTCCCCCGTAGTTTTAACACCAGGCAAAGTGGTAGCCACTTTCAAAATATCGCGTTCGCCAAGAACCATGGGAATGTTTTTTATACCTTCAACATCTATCGAGGTTACGCCAGTAATTGCAGATTTCACGTTTTCGCTTCTTTTGGCATTTACAATTACTTCTTTCAGTTGGTTTACTTCTTCTTCCTGTTTTATGTTGAGCGTTCCGTTATTGTACATCACCACTTTTTTGATTACTTTTTTGTAACCGCTGGTGCTGATTTCTATCGTGTTTTCTCCAGAAGGAATTTCCAAAGAAAAATAACCTGCTTCATTTGTAACCGTGTTGGTGTTATTCTTTTGAATTTTTATAAAAGCATTGGACAAAGCTTCTCCGGTTTTTGAATTTTTCACATAACCCGTTAGGCGAAGTGATTTTTTCTCGGTAGTCTTTTTTTCTTTTCCAATAAGGATTATACTGTTTTCTTTTTTAGATATAGTGTCAAATTCTCGCTGAAAAACCGGCTTTTCTGCCGTTGCGTTTTCTTGTTTTATATCCGAAACTAAAGGTGTTGTGTCAAAATAATTATCTTGCAGTTTATCATAAATAACTCGATTTTTTGTCAAGATTATTTTGTTTTTTTGAATTAAAAAATTAAAATCTGTTTTATTCAAAAGAAGATTTAAAATTTCTTCGATAGAGTTGTCTTTAAAGCTTTCGGTAACAATTGTTTTGTCGTTTTCCAACCATTTTTCGTCAAAATAGAAGGTGAAATTTGTAGTATTTTCAAGAGTTACTAGCGCTGTTTTTAAGGGAGTATCTTTGAACTCAATTGAAAACTTATCTTCCGTTCCTTGGGCTGATGCCAAAAAATGGAAGCTCATTATAAGAAGTGTGAATATTATTTTTCTCATGGTTTTTTGGTTATTTGAGAATAGCATTAAGGTGTCTCAATAAACTTTCCATGAATTGAGTTTTGTTTGACTCTTCAATTTTGTTATTCAACAAATAATAATCATCAATTTGATTTTTAACTTCTGGGAAAATAGCTGCTATGTTTTTTTTAGAATTGATATCATAGAATTTGTTTTTGAAGTATAAAATAAACTCATTTTTTTCTTTAAAACTGTCATATATTTTGCCTTCGGAAGTCATTTCTCTCTTTTCTTTGGCATGCTTTATGTAAAAAGTGAATTTCTCTCCTAGATAGTTTTCTTCATAAAAACCTTTTACAAAATCAGCAGTAGGAATTTGATTGTAATTTAAATTGACAAATAATTTCCCTGAAAAGGAGAAAGATTGGATTTTTTGAGGAATTAAGATAACCGATCTTCGGTCATTAATTCCGTTAGGTTTTAGTAATAAATCATCTTTAAAAACATCATAGTTTAGAATAATGTCTGTGTAAGTTTGATTTTCATACACAATATTCCCGTTTTCAAATACTTCACTGTTTAAATAGCTATGGGTATTATTGACTGTTTTGTAATAATTTGAATAAAGCGTTCCGTTATTGATGTCTAAATTTTCTTTTCCCACAGTCGTATCATACCATTTGTATAATGAATTTCCGGAGTTCGTTTGACTATAAATAGTGGCAACATTTGATAAGAGAAGGAATAAAGCGATTAGTTGGGTGAGTTCTTTTTTTAGAAAGGGCATTTTTGGGCTTGTATGCATATGTGGTAGGTTAATAATTTCTGTTAATTCGGTGCTTGTAACTTTTTATAAAAATATATAAAAAAAATATGCTAATAGGCCTATTTTAAACAATTAACACTTTATTGCAATGGTTTTAAAAACAATGAATTATAAATAAAAACCCCAATTCAAATCAATGAATTGGGGTTTTTATAAAAATAAAAGAAATTATTTATTCTCCTTTTGGAGTAATTTTATTTTCTTCTCTTGGAGGTCTTGGTAAAAGTGCTTTTCTTGACACTTTCTCTTTTCTAGTTTTTGGGTCAAGTCCTAAGTATTTCACTTGGAAAACATCCCCCATTTTCACCACATCAGAAACATTTTCTGTGCGTTCCCAAGCCAATTCAGATACGTGTAATAAAACTTCATTTCCAGGAGCGTCAGTATATTCTACCACAGCACCAAAATCTAACATTTTAATTACTTTCACCTCATAAGCTTCTCCCATTTGTGGTTTGAAAATGATTGAATCAATTTTCGCCAATACTGCTGCAATTCCATCAGGATTAGTTCCAAGAATTTCAACAACTCCTTGTTCGTCAACTTCGTTGATTACGATAGTACAACCAGTTGCTTTTTGCAATTCTTGAATTACTTTTCCTCCAGGTCCAATCAACGCACCGATGAAGTTACCAGGAATAGTTCTCATGATAATTTTTGGAGCATAAACTTTAACATCTGTTTTTGGAGTAGCTAATACCTCGGTTAATTTTCCAAGAATGTGCAAACGACCATCACGAGCTTGAGCCAAAGCTTCTTCCATGATATTGTATGCTAATCCTTCTATTTTGATATCCATTTGACATGCTGTAATTCCTTCCGAAGTTCCAGTTACTTTAAAGTCCATGTCTCCTAAATGATCTTCATCACCAAGAATATCAGACAATACTGCAAAACGAGCGCCATCAGTAATCAATCCCATTGCAATTCCAGAAACTGGACGTATCATTTGAATTCCAGCATCCATTAAAGATAATGTTCCAGCACAAACTGTAGCCATTGAAGACGAACCGTTAGATTCTAATACTTCAGAAACGATACGAATGGTATAAGGACAATCTGTAGGAATCATATTTTTCAATGCTCTTTGCGCCAAGTTTCCGTGACCAACTTCTCTTCTTGAAGTTCCTCTTAAAGGTTTTGCTTCTCCTGTAGAAAATGGTGGGAAATTATAGTGTAAATAGAATTTTTCTTCACCTTGTTCCGATG
>JBILYQ010000290.1:0-3086 GCA_044377655.1 Flavobacterium sp. | reverse complement strand
CTTAATAATAATATCAATGAGTTCAGGAGTTTTTGAATTTTTTGATTTTCCTAATAACAAAGATTTGAACTCCTGAACGGTTACAATTTCCCCTTCTCGTTCTAAAAGATTATGTAGTTTTTCAATTTTTAAAGTAAATAGATCTAGTGCTTCTTTGAGGGCACGCTCCTTGTCCTGCTTGAAGATTCTTCTTAACTTATCTGTTGAATTCCATCGCTCTTGTGTGATGTATTTACCTGTACTTAAGGTTACACTTTTTCCTCTAAATGTTACCCTTGCATAAATGGGGCACTCCATGGACAACTTAACCTTACTTGATTTGATGTAAAAAATTGTTTTTAGCATAGCTTTTTGTGTTAATTTTAATTTGTAAATTGAACAAAAAATCTTTGCAAAGCATTGAATTTAAAGGAGATCTCTTGGAGATATTCAAATTTTAGTTACCCTATTGGTGAGAAAATCTATAGGTACACCTATAGGGTAACTAAACTATGCTTTTCTATGTGTATTTTGACACATCCCAAAAAATAAAAAACCCTTTAAACACTGATGTTTAAAGGGTTTTGAGGTTTTATGTTTCTTTTGAAACATGCTTTCCGCGGAGAAAGAGGGATTCGAACCCCCGGACCTGTGACAGTCAACAGTTTTCAAGACTGCCGCATTCGACCGCTCTGCCATTTCTCCAGTGAGCGACAATCATTTGATGATTGCGATTGCAAATATAACAACCTTTTTCGATTTCCAAAAAGATTTTATCTAAAAAATTTAGATATTTTTCGGGTGGTATAGTAATCCTTTCATTTTGTATGTTTTAAAATAAAAATAAAACAGTGAAATGTAATTTATCCGTTATTAATACCCAACATATTCAGTGATTTCTAAACCATACCCTATCATTCCAACGCGTTTAGTTTGTTCTGAATTGCTTATCAGTTTGATTTTTGAAATATCAAGATCATGCAGTATTTGCGCTCCAATGCCAAAATCTTTCACATCCATCTTGATTTGTGGTGCCTTGATAATACCTTCGGCTTGCAATGATTTTAACTCTGTCAATCGGTTTAATAAATCGGACGATTGTACTTCTTGGTTTATGAACAAAACGGCTCCCTTTCCCTCGTCAGTTATTCGTTTAAACATGTCGTCCAACTTTTTGTCCACATCGTTGGTTAGCGTGCCCAAAATATCATTGTTAACTTGAGTAGAGTTGATACGTGTGAGTATAGAATCTCCTAAATTCCAACTGCCTTTTGTTAATGCAATATGCACTTGTTTGTTAGTAGTTTGTTGGTAAGCACGCAATCGGAATTGCCCAAAACGGGTTTCAATCTCGAAATCCTCTTTTTTTACTATCAGGCTGTCATGTTGCATTCTATAGGCAACCAAATCTTCAATGGACACTAATTTTAAGTCAAACCGTTTTGCTACTTCTAGCAATTGCGGTAATCGTGCCATGGTGCCGTCTTCATTCATGATTTCCACGATTACTCCTGCTGGCTTGAAACCAGCCAGTCTAGCAAAGTCAATGGCAGCTTCCGTATGGCCTGTTCTTCTCAAAACACCTCCTTGTTTTGCCGTTAGGGGAAAGATATGTCCTGGACGTGCTAAATCGTATGGTTTGGTATTTTCGTTTACTAATGCTAGAATGGTTATTGCTCTATCGGCTGCTGAAATACCCGTCGAAACGCCGTTTCCTTTTAAATCCACAGAAACTGTGAACGCCGTTTCCATGGGGTCGGTATTGTTGGTTACCATAGAACGCAATTCGAGTTCGGCACATCTTTTTTCTGTTAAAGGCGCGCAAATTAGACCTCTGCCATGGGTGGCCATGAAATTGATCATTTCGGGAGTTACTTTTTCGGCTGCAGCCAAGAAATCGCCTTCGTTTTCTCTATCTTCATCATCAACTACAATAATGACTTTACCTTGTCGAATGTCTTCAATAGCTTCTTCAATGGTGTTGAGTTGTATTTTATCCGTAATCATGTTGGGTAAGTTTTATTCCTGAATAGGAAATATTTTTTGATATATTTTTTGAAAAGGAGCAAGGATAACATCCATGTTAATTAGCCCAATGTCGTTTGTAGCTCGATACGTTAGCAAAATTGCCAAGGGTGATAATACGATGGTCGACATCCAGCAACCTAGGAATGGCGTAATGCCGTTTTCTTGAGCCACTTTTTTACCAAAAGTATTGATGAAATGGAAGATGATAAATATTAAGATGGCAAACACTATTGGCAACCCTAGTCCGCCTTTACGGATAATCGCACCTAGCGGCGCACCAATGAAAAACATTAAGATGCAAGCAAAGGCAATCACAAATTTATCATACAAAGCTATCCAATGGCTGTTGATATTTTTTTGTTTATTGTTCATTTCAAACAAAGTGCTTTCTATAGAAAAGTTGGATGCATCGATTGTACTGCTGGCAACTTTTAAGATTTGCTGTTTCTGGCTGTTAGTGTAATTGAGTAATAATTTATTCGATTCAGGCACTTTCTTATTGAGCATTGGTGCGGCTTGATTGGGAGCTATACCCGTTCTTTGATAAATATTGTCTGTATAGGAAAGCATGTCTTTCTTATAGTTTTTTTTAAGTGAGTCCAATGTATATCGAAGCTCATCCACGGTAAGCATTGTATTGGTATTGGTAATTTGTTCCTCATTTTGGGAAGAACTATTTAATTTTGATAGGTCAATATTGATGACATACTGCCCAAAAGTACTTTTGGCAAAAGGCAGATTTTTTCGTTCCTCATAACGTTTTGGAATGATATCTTCATAATAATTGCCATCATGAAGTACCAATTTAAGGGTATTTGAGTTTTCATTACTTATTAATTCTCCTTTTTTTGCTTTTATGACTGTATTACTTCCCGAACCCAACTGTGATTTTTTGTGAATAGTGATGTCGCTTAATAAGTTACCGTTATCACCTGATTTTTTTTCCACTTTGATGTTGTAATTACCTACTTCACTAAATTGTCCTTCGGCAATTGCCATGGCTGGTTTTACTTGCGCTATGTTTCTTCGGAAATTAATAAACTTGTATTCTGCAAAAGGAATGACATTGTTAGCAAATA